>CAZGOX010000139.1:0-7093 GCA_964527955.1 uncultured Opitutaceae bacterium
GCGCTGGTGATGGTGCTGGTCGCCTTCGGCTTCAAGGTTGCGGCGGCCCCCTTTCATTTGTGGGCTCCGGACGTCTACCAAGGGGCCCCCGCGCCGTCCGCGGCCCTGGTCGCGTCGGCCTCCAAGCTAGCCGGCTTCACGCTCTTCGCGCGGCTGCTCTGGGTCGGCCTTGGCACGATCCACGCCAGCCATGAGGTGCCCTGGTTCGCGCCGGGTTGGTTTCCCGCCGTTGCGATCGTGGCCGCTGCGTCGCTGCTCCTTGGAAACTTTGCCGCGCTCGCGCAGTCGAGTGTCCGCCGCCTGCTTGCGTACTCGGCGATCGCCCATTCGGGGGCACTGCTCCTCGGCGTGATGGCTGCAGGGCGGTCGGGCCTGGGGCCCCTGTTCTACTATGCCGCGACGTACGGACTTGCGACGGTCGGCGCCTTTGGCGCGATTGCAGCGGCCGAGAGCGGGGGGCGCTGTGAATCCATCGCCGATCTCGCCGGGCTGCACCGGCGGTCGCCGCTGCTCGCCGGCTGCCTGACCGTGTTCATCCTGTCCCTCGCGGGAATTCCCCCTCTTGCGGGATTCTTTGGAAAGTTCGTGGTCTTCTCGGCGGCCCTGCAGGGAGGCCTGAGCTGGCCGCTCGGATGGCTGGCGATGCTGGCCATAGCACTGGGCGCCCTGGCGCTCTACTACTACCTGAAGGTCCTGAAGCAGGTGCTGGTCGTGGCCCCGGTGCCGGGAGCCGCCCCCATTGTGGTCCCGCGCGCCACGGCCCTCTCCCTGCTGGTTGCCGCGGCCCTTCTCGTCTGGTTCGGCCTCAACCCCGGACAACTGCTCGGGCTTTTCTGACTCAAGGGGTCATGCCAAGTAAAGTGTAGTCAGCTTGCACCAGCCTTGTCGTGGGGTCCAGGTCGATGGGGTCATGCCAAGTATTCTGTGATTGCCCGGGAATGAAGTTGGTGGTGTGGGTTCGTGCTACTATGGATGGATGGCCCGAAAGCTCAGGGTGGAATACCCCGGCGCAATTCAGCACGTCCTAAATCGCGGAAACTACCGCTACGACGTTTTTGCCGACGACAGCACGAAACGTTCGTTTGAGATATGCCTATTCGAAGCCTGTGAGCGGTCCAATTGGATCCTTCACGCATTCATCGTGATGCGAAACCACTACCACCTTGCGCTTGAAACTCCGGACGCAAATCTCATTACGGGGATGCAGTGGCTGCAGAGCACCTTCGCCAGCCGATTCAACCGATTCCGGTGCGAAAACGGGCATCTCTTCCAAGGCCGGTACAAGGCTATCCTGACCGAAGAAGGGAAGACTCTTGGAGAAGTGTGCGACTACATCCACCTCAACCCGGTAAAGGCAGGCATCGTACCTGCAAACCGACTTCCAACCTACCGGTTTTCGAGCTACTGGTACCTTCATCAGCCGGAGATGCGGCCAAAGTTTCTACGGCCACAAACCGGATTGGAGTGTGCGTGTGGAGTTGGTGATTCGCCTCGAGGTTGGGCTCAGTATGCCAAGCTCTTGGAACTTGAATCTGAGAGCATGTTGGCGACAGCAGGGTGGAAGAAAAGAGAACGCGCCTTGTGCCGCGGTTGGGCAATAGGCGGCGACGAGTTCAAAGCCCGATTGGTCAAAGAGTATAGCCTTGCCGGGGAGCTTCGCTCCAGCGACGAGGTCGGTGTTCGAGAGGTCCGCCTTATACAGTGGGACACTATTTTACAGAAGGGGCTCCACGCATTAGGGCGGTCCAACGAGGATGCATTGGTCCAACCAAAATCTGCGCCTTGGAAGCTTGCGCTCGCCGCCTGGATGAAGACCAGAACCCAGGTCAGCAACCATTGGCTGACGGCAAAACTGAATCTCGGCGTCCCAACTGCAGTAAGCCACAACCTAACGGGCTATCGCCGCTCACTCCAATCAACCGATCCGTCGTGGAAAAGGTTGACTACAGTTTACTTGGCATGACCCCTTGGGACTAGTTGTCCTGGTTCTTGCCGTTGTGGCAGTCGCTGCAGATCAGGTCGACTCCCTCGAGGTCGGCGGATGGATGCTTGAATGCAAGACCGGCCGGAGCGAGCTTGGCCAGGTCCGCGCCGGCTCCCTGGGCCAGGATCACGTGGCAGCTGTCGCAGGCGGTCGCGGGCATCGGACGGCCGTTGTCGGACACGTGCTTCCCGTCATGGCAGCGGAAGCACCCGGGGTTGTCCATGTGGCCGATGTTCTCGGGATACTTGCTCCAATCCACCTTCATCTCGGGGAAGAAATTGAACTGATAGACGGCTGAGACCGCGGCGACCGTGTCGCCGAGGTGCGCGGCGCCCGGATACTTCTTCAGGAGGGCCGCTTCGATCTTCGCCTCGGCCTCTTCCTTGGTCGTGTACGGCTGGGAGAGCAGGTCGACCGCGGTCCGCTTGATCCCCGCCAGGCTCCTGTCGATACGGCCGAGGTAGATGGCCTCGTCGATCGCATCATTCGGGGTGCTGTACCGGTGTGCCGGCCGGTTGTGGCAGTCGATGCAGTCCATGGTGCGGATCTGGGACGGGTCGGGATTCCCCTTGAAGTCCGGCTTGCGGTAGATCGTGACCCTACCGTTCGGGTCGGTCACCCGCACCCAGGGAATCGTCTGCCGCTGCGGATCCGAAGCGAAATACTCGACGGTGGTGTCCCTGCCCGTGTGCCAGTGGATGCCCTCGGGCTTGCCGTGGTCGGTGCCGCTCCCTCCGACCTTGAGGAGGAGGCGTATCGTGAAGGGCGTGTTGGCATCGTCGGAGAGGAACCGGGGTATCGTGCGCTCAAGGTTGCCCGAGTGCTTCTCGGGCCAGTGGCAGCGCTCGCAGGTCTCCCGGGCCGGCCGCAGGTTGTGGATCGGGATGGGGATCGGCCGCGGGAAGTTGTCGAAGGTGATCCCGAAGAGCTGGCGGACGCCGTTGATCTTGGCGGAAATGAAGCGGGTTGCGCCCTCGCCGACGTGGCAGTCCACGCAGGCCACCCTCGCATGCGAATTCCGCCGGTAGGCCGTGAGTTCCGGCCCCATGACCGAATGGCACACCATCCCGCAGAACTCGACGGACTCCGTGTAGACGTAGGTCTGGTAGCTCCCGACTGCCGTCATGAGCAGATAGACGAGGGTCCCGCTTACAAACGTCGTCAGGATCACCCGGTCGCGCTTCCTCGACAGGTCGATCGCGAGCGGGGTGGGGCGACCGAGCCCCTTCAGCTTCGCGAGCTCGGCCCTCCGCCTCCATGCGCCCCAAAAGACCAGGACCAAGCCGGTCGCCAGGAAGAACGGGGCGACGACGTAGGAAAGGATCCCGAGGTAGGGATTGCCCCGCCCTTTTCCCGTCATGTCCAGCGTGAACAGGAAAAGGAAGGCAAACAACCCGCCGGTCGCAATGATCGCGCCCGCGAGGGTGCACCAGTTTCGCCAGATCGACTGGCGGTTGGGGCCGGACAAAGCTGGATCTGGCCCGGGCCCGGTCACTTGGCCAGGGTCCTTACGTAGGTCACAACGGCCTTGATGTCGTCATCCGAAAGCTTCTCGGCAAAGGACTTCATCTTGATGGAGCCGTCATCGCCCTTCATTCCGTTCTTGAGCGCCTTGAAGGCGTCGTCGTCGGAGAAGGTCTTCTGGTAGTCCGCCGAGGTCAGATCCTTTACGCCCAGCTTCTTCCCGGGCTTCGTGTGGCCCGCGCCATCCTTGCCGTGGCACGATGCGCAGAGATGGGCATAGTTTTCGGCGGGGTCGGCCCTGGCGAAAGAGGCTGCCAAAGCGAGCGAGAAGGTGAGTGCGAGTAGTGTCTTCATGATGGTAAAAAAAGTGGCTGGTGCGCGCGGGGATGTCCACTCCGGGCTTGGTCGGGAGCGCTTTCGCAAGGGCGACTCATCCCGGATATTCAAATGCCTGCTAGGAAGGCCGGATACGGGCTAACGAAGGCGGCGGAAGGACGACTGCAGAAGCTCGAGGTCGGACGCAGACTTGGTCTTTTCGCGGGTCCGGGCGACCAGGCCAGCCTCGAGCTGGTTCTTGGTCGGGCGCTTTGACTCGTAGAAGACGCCGAAGACGCCCGGCCAGGCCAGGGATGCCAGGCGGCCGGCCGCGAGCTCGTCGGACGTGTCGTGGCGCAGGGCGTCCTCGGGCGTGCCGTCGTTCTTTCTTTCCTCGATCGTCCGGAATTGGCCGCCCTTTCGCGGATTCGCGGCGTCGAAGGCGCCTTCGTAAAACTCCACGCACTCGGAGAGGATCTCGACGACCGAGAAACCGTCGTGCCTTGCGGCGCGCTCCATCATCTCGACCATGTGGTTGACCTGGGTCGCGTGGCTGCGGGCGACAAAGCTCGCGCCGATGTTGACCAGCAGGCGCATGGGGTTGATGGGCTGGTCCATCGCCCCGGTCGGGTCGGTCTTCGTCTTGAAGCCCACGGGCGAGGTCGGCGACGTCTGCTTCTTGGTCAGGCCGTACACTGAGTTGTCCATGATGACGTAGGTCATGCGGACGTTCTTGCGGCCGGCGTGGAGCAGATGGTTGCCTCCGATGGAGAAACCGTCCCCGTCGCCGCCGAAGACAAACACATGCAGGTCGTCCCGGCCCAGGCTCACCCCCGCGGCAAACGGAAGGGAGCGGCCATGGATGAAGTGAACACCATGGGTGTTGACGAAGTACGGGAAGCGCGAGGAGCACCCGATCCCCGACATCGTGACGATGTTCTGGTGCGGGTACTTTAGCCTTTCCAGCACGCGGTAAAAGGAAGCAAGCACCGCGAAGTCACCGCAGCCGGGGCACCAGGTGGGGTGGTCCGCGGTGAGGATCTTCTTGGTCAGCGGCTGGGGCTGGAGAGGGGTTGGGGCTGTCGGGGCGGTGAGAGTGGACATGTCGGAAGGCGGATTGGGGATCAAATACGGCTGATGTGGGCGCTGCGGCGATCGGCGACCGCCTGGTTTACGCGGCTGATGATTTCGCCCACCCTGAAGGTGAGGCCGTCGGTCTTTGTGATGCTCCCGATTTTCGGAAGCGCGTACCTGGCCCGCAGCATCGTGGCGAACTGCCCGAAACCATAAAGGCCCTCGTCATTCATCTCGACGACGAGGACATCCTTGTAGCGGGCAAAAATGCCCTCGAGCCCCGGAGGCAGCGGATGCAGGTGGCGGATATGCAACTGTCCGGCCGTGGTTCCTCCCGTCCTCAACTGTCTCACAGCCTCCCGAACGGGTCCCCACGTCGATCCCCACCCGACGACGAGGACCTCGCCCTCGGTATCGCCGTAGACTTCGGGCACCGCAAGCTTCGAGCCCAATAGCTTGAGTTTTTCCCGGCGCTTTACCGTCATCTTCTGGTGCATGTCGGGGCTGGCCGAGGGATGCCCCATCTCGTCATGCTCCAAGCCGCTCACCGTTGGATACTTGCCGGTGGCGATCGGGGCCCCGGGCGGGGCGTGGCGGGTGAGGCGCTCGAGCGGAAACGGCTGGAAGTCGGTGCCCCTCGGAGTCAGGTCTGGCTTGGGATCGACCATCAGGGCCGCCAGGTCGGGCTCACGGAAGGCCTCGATCCGGGTGGCCAGGGCCTGGTCCGTCAAAATGATGACAGGTGTGCTGTACTCGCGGGCGATCTTGCCGGCCTCGAGCGCGATGTTGAAGCAGTCCTCGACGTCCTTGGGGGCGAGCACGACCCTGGGCGCATCGCCGTGGCTGCCGTAGATCGCCTGCAGAAGGTCGGCCTGCTCGACATTGGTCGGCATACCGGTGCTCGGTCCGCCACGCTGGACGTTGACCACGATCAGGGGCATCTCGGCCATCACGGCCCAGCCGAGAGCTTCCATCTTCAGGGAGAGTCCCGGACCCGAACTGCCTGTCACCGCGAGGTGCCCGGAATACGCAAATCCGAGCGCATGGCTGATTGCGCTCAACTCATCCTCCGCCTGTACAAAGGTTCCACCGTACTTCGGCAACTCGGACCGAAGCGTCTCCATGATGCTCGACCAGGGAGTGATCGGGTAGCCTGCCCCGTACCGGACGCCTGCGGCGATCAAACCGTAGGTGAGAGCCAGGTTGCCATCCATCGACACCCTCGCGTGCCCATTGCCGGAGCGTTGCCCGCCCGGCTCAAACATGTAGAAGCAGTCCCTGAGATTGTCGGACGGCGTGGCGTAGCCCGCGTCAAATGCGAGCATCGCGTTGCGCACGATGTCCTCGGACTTGCCGCCGAACCGTTCGGAGATCAGCGCGGCGATCTTGGGGACGTCGAGGTTGAACACCCGGGCGATCAGCCCGAGCACAAACAGGTTTTTGCCCTTGTCCTTGGATGAGCCTCCCACCGCCTCGACGGTGGCCCCGGTGATCGGGATCCCCACGGCCTTGAAGCGCCGGTCGTCGGGATTTGGCGTCACATGGTCGGAATCGTAGACGAGCACGCCTCCCGGCCGGAGCGACTCGATGTGTTCCTCGTAGCTGTGCTGGTAGAACGCCACCAGGAAGTCGGCCTGGTCGCCGGACGTCAGGATTTCGCCCGAGCCCATGCGCACCTGGAATATGGACGGCCCCCCCGAGATCGTCGACGGGATCGTCATGTACGTCATGACGTCCTGGTCCGTGCGCCCTGCCAGGCGAGCCAGGAAACCGCCGATGGTTTGGATTCCATCCTGGGAATTTCCGGCGAGTCGGATGACAGCGTCATCGACTGGTTTGCGTGGAAGGGAAGCCGCGGGGTCAACCCCCGGGGCTGGGGTCGTAACTGGCAGAACCATAGGGGTTGGAACAAGTTGTCCCCGGTGGGGGTATTGTCAATGGAATCGGGTGTGCAATAGTTGATGGGGTATTAGCAAATGTACTTAAGCGGGGCCAAGATGTGCCGATGCTGTGGGTAAGCCATGGAGTCACCATGTCCCACATCCACAACATAGCCGAAAATCTGAGCACGGCGGCCGAGTATCAGGACTACTTGGCCCGACTGCGCATAGGCAGGCAGTCAAAGCGCACCTCAGAGACGTCGGAAAGCCGGGGTCCCACGACTTTTGACTCGGCGATCGACCCGGACAGGGACCATGACGAGGACCGGGAAGGCGCCGACGAAGAGGCCGACTCGAATCCCGAAGCCTCCGCCGA
>CAZGOX010000140.1:0-7071 GCA_964527955.1 uncultured Opitutaceae bacterium
GGGCGGGGCCCCGCCGGGCCCGTGCCTTGAGGCGAACACACGACTCAAAGGCAGGTTCAGACCGTTCGCCCGACGAAGCGCCCAAGGTAGATGCGGAGCACGGGATCATGCCCGGCCGGGCGGGCCGCCCGGCCCTACCTCGGAGGCGCTCGATGAGGGGCGCGAGCAAGCTCGCTGACCTACGGGATAAGGCCTCCGACCCAAGCTCGGGTGTCCTATACAAACTTCAGCTTGCGGGCGGCGAGGAGGACCATGCGGAGGAGTAGCCAGCCGTGGCCCCAGCGGCGGATCTTGGTGGAGCCGTAGGTGCGCTCTCGGTAGCGGATGGGCAGGTCGAGGATCCTGAGATTGAGGCGGGCGGCGCCGAACAGGAGGTCGAAGTCGCCGAAGGGATCGAAGTCCCCGAAGTAGCTCCGGTTTGCCGCGATGGACCGGTAGTGCTCCCGGGACAGGACCTTCGTGCCGCAGAGCGTGTCCTTCACCGGCTGGCCGATCAGCCAGCTGAAGATGAGGCTGAACGCCTTGTTCGCGCACAGGTTCAGGAAGGGCATAGCCTCCTCGTCCATGGGGTAGACGAGCCGCACCCCGTTCACGAACTCGGCCCGGCCGCTTGCAATCGCCTCGTAAAACTTCGGCAGCTCCTCGGGCGGCACGGTCAGGTCGGCGTCGAGGATCATGAGGATGTCGCCCGTGGCGGCCGCGAACCCGGCCCGGACGGCATCGTACTTCCCGCGGCCCGGCTGGCGGATGCAGTGGATGCGCCGCGTCGGGAACGCCCGGGCGACCCGCAGCATCTCGTCCCAGGTGTTGTCGTCCGAGTGCCCTTCGACAAACAGGATCTCCGTTCCGGCCCCCATCTCCGGGGTCCGGCGCACGGCGGCCTCGATGTTGCCGGCCTCGTTGCGGGCCGGTATCACCACCGAGACCGTGGCCAGGCGGCCGTCGCCGCCGTCCCGGGGCCTCGCCACGACGAATACCGTCAGGCAAAGCTGGGAAAGCAACGGCGCGATCCACCGGTTCACGAGCCGGTCGAGCCCCAGGAAGGGCACGGGGACAAGGAGGCGGGCCTCGATCCGAATCGGCTCCCAGCCGGTCAGCCGGAGCAGGTTCACGACATCGGTCGTCGAGAGCCAGTTGCTCTGGGGCTGGGGGGCCTTGATCCGGAGCCACCGTGCCAGCGTGAGCAGGGGCCGCCAGAGGGCCGAGGGAAAGTTCAGGATGAGCCGGGTGCCGGGGCGCGAGGCGCCGCGGGCGAGCTCGAGCACGCGCTGGGCGTCCGCGGCCTGGTTCAGGGTATCTGATAAAATGATACAGTCGAAGCGGCCGCCCGGGGCGAGCGACTCGCCCGCCTGCACGTGGAACTCCGCCCCGGGCAGGGCGGCGCGCGCGGCGGCGATCCGCACCGGAGAAAGGTCCACGCCCACCCGCCTCCGCGCGGGCACCTGCGCGAGCAGCCCCCCGGAGCCGCAGCCGATCTCGAGGACCGAGGCGTCCGCCGGGACCAGCAGTCGGTAGTGGCGCGCGAGCAGCCGGACGTAGCCCCGCGACGCCCGGTTGCCGCCCGGGGGGGCCGCATCGTAAAAGGCGCGCACCTTCTCCAGGTGCGGAACGGCCAGCTCGGGGACCGAGGACTCCCATCCCTCTTCGTTGGGTTGCCCGGTCATCGTTCAGAATTCGCCGAGCCGGATGCAGGCGACCTCGCGGCCTGCATGGGACACGAGGGGTGGAATCACCGCCTTGCACCGGTCCCGGGCGTGGGGGCAGCGTGTGTGGAACGAGCAGCCCGCGGGTGGATCCAGGGGCGAGGGAGGGTCGCCCGGGAGCACGATCCTCTGCCGGCGCCGCTCGACGTCGGGATCCGGCGTGGGAATCGCGCTGACCAGCGCGCGCGTGTATGGATGCTGGGGGCGGTCGATCACGTCGAGGGCTCCGCCGAGCTCGACGATCCGCCCCAGGTACATGACGGCAATGCGGTCGGAGATGTGCTTCACCACGGACAGGTCGTGGGCGATGAACATCAGGCTCAGGTTCATCGTCCTGCAGAGTTGCGACAGGAGATTGAGGATCTGGGCCTGGATCGAGACGTCGAGCGCGGAGACCGGTTCGTCGGCGATGATCACCTTGGGTTCCAGCGCCAGCGCCCGGGCGATGGCGATGCGCTGCCGCTGGCCGCCGGAGAACTCGTGGGGATACTTCCGGACAAACCTGGGGGCGAGCCCGACGATGCGCATGAGCTCGGCGACCCGCGCGCCGACCTCCGGGGCGGGGCAGACCTTGTGCACGAGCAGGGGCTCGGCAAGGGCGTCAAAGACGGTCAGCCGCGGATTGAGCGACGCATACGGATCCTGAAAGACCATCTGCAGGTCCCGCCGGCTTGCCTTCAGCTCGCGGGCGGAACACTGGGAGAGATTCCGGCCATTCAGGACCACGGTACCCGCGGTCGCCGGGATCAGGCGGAGGATCGTGCGCGCAAGCGTGGACTTGCCGCAGCCCGACTCCCCCACGAGCCCGAGCACCTCGCCGCGACCCAGGGTGAGCGTCACGCCGTCCACGGCCTTCACGGTGCCGACGCGCCGCTTGCGCAGGAACCCCGCGGTCACCGGGAAGTGCGTCCGCACGTCGCGAAGCTCGAGGATGGCGTCGGGCATGGTCAAATCTCCCCGGCCTGGACCCGGATGCACGCCTGGGCGTGGCCGGGTCCGACCTCCGCAAGTTCGGGCTCCGTGACCCTGCAGGACTCGGCCGCAAACTCGCAGCGCGGGGCGAAGGCGCAGCCGCTGATCGCAAGGGAGGGATCCGGCGGAAGCCCGGGTATCGTGTAGAGCTCCGCGCCCTTGGGCTGCAGCGACGGAATCGAGCGCTGGAGTCCGATGGTGTAGGGGTGCCTCGGCCCCCGGAAGAGCGACCGGGTGTCGGCCGTCTCGACGACCCGGCCCGCGTACATGACCTGGACCCGGTCGCAGAGGCCCGACACGACGCCGAGGTCGTGCGTCACGAAGATCACGGCCATGCCCAGGGCGCCCTGCATGGCCTTGATCAGCTCGAGGATCTGCGCCTGCACGGTGACGTCGAGCGCGGTGGTGGGCTCGTCGGCGATGAGCAGCTCGGGCCTGGTGATGAGCGCCATTGCGATCATGACGCGCTGGCGCATGCCGCCCGAGAATTCGTGCGGGTAATCGTGAATCCGCTTCCCGGCGTCATGGATGCCGACCGACTCGAGCATTTCCCGGCCGCGGCCAAGGGCGCTCCTCCGGGAGATTTTCTCGTGGATAAGGAGCGGCTCAATCAGCTGCTCGGAGACCCTGAGGTAGGGGTTCAGGGACGTCATCGGGTCCTGGAAGATCATGGACACCCGCTTCCCGCGGATGGACCGGGCCTGCCGTGGCGTGCAGTGGAGCAGGTCCACGCCGTCGAAGGTTGCGGTGCCTCCCTCGATCCGCCCCGGAGGCTGCGGAATCAGGCCCATGATCGAGTAGCAGGTGACCGACTTGCCGGACCCGGACTCGCCGACGATCCCCAGGGTCTCGCCGCGCTCCAGGCTGAAGCTCACCCCGTCGACCGCCCGGAAGATGCCATCGCGCGTGTGAAAGCTCGTTCGGAGGTCCTTAACGTCCAGGAGAGGCATTGGGTTCGGCGTGAAAGAAGGGGTCATGCCAAGTAAAGTGCTGTCGCCGGGGCGACAACACTTTACTTGGCATGACCCCTTCACCCTGAGACCGCGGCGATGACGGTCTCCGGGGAAAGGTCGGCGAGCGAGCCTCCGCCGGTCGGCGGGCAGCCTGGCGGCTGGAGGATTTGGAAGGGCGCTGAAAACACGGGTCCTGTGCGAACGGGGTTGGTCGGTCCGAAGAGGGCGAGGAGCGGGACGCCCAGCGAGTTGGCGAGGTGCATTCCGCCCGTGTCGTTGGTCACCAGCAGCCGGCATTCCCGGAGGAGCTGCGCGAATCCCGTGAGCTCGGTCCGCCCCGCCATATTCTGGACGCGCGAGGGTTCGTAACCCGCCGCGACGGCGTCGGTGACGGCGCGGTCGCCGGCTGTGCCGAGGAGCAGGAATTCCTCCTTTGGGAACGCCTCGATCAGGCTCCGCCAGTGCGAAACGGGCCAGCGCTTGGATGGGTCGTTCTCCGAGCCCGGGATGAGGCCGATCGGGGAGTAGTCCCGGCCGGGCGTCACGCCGGTCTTGACCGGCGACCGGTCCACCGCCCCCTCCATGCCGAAGTGGCGGAGGAACCCCTCCCAGAGGTCGATCTGGTGATGGGTGCGCTCGTCGAAGCCCTCGGGCAGGGGGAAGGTGTGGGTCAGCAGGGGGCGGGGATGGCCGGGCCGCTTGATCCCGAATCGCTGAGGGCAGCCGGCGAGGGCCGCCTCGAGGTCGCCCCGAGCGGAGTTTGTGAGGAGAATCCACACGTCAGGGAATTCACGGCGCAGGGACAGGAAGTGTCTCCAATAGCCCCAGCCGCGCGCGGGCAGGGGGACCAGGTGGTCGGCCAGGTTCCAGGCGTCGAGCAGGGGCAGGAACCGGGCGGACGCGACCAGTGTGATCTCCGCGTCCGGTCGCGACGCCCGCAGGGTGCGCAGGAGCGGCAGCGCCATGACCACGTCGCCAAGCCAGTTGGGCATGCGCACCCAGACGCGGGTTCGCCTTGGGAGGACCGTGAGCCCCCGTTCGCGCACATCCTCCCCAAGCAGGTTGCGCTTCGCCTCAAGGCGAAGGCGGCGTTCCGGGACATCCTGGTTGCGCCAGCGGTCGTGCATCCACAGCCACGAAGCGCACTGGTCGTCATTGGCGCACAGATGGCGCTCCAGCCAGCGGTTGAGGGCGAGGGTGATGCCGCCCGCCGTTCCGTCGCTTTCGATGGGGTCGGACTCGAGGGTCACCCTCCAGAACCCGGTGCGCCGCGGGTGGAAAGTCCGGACCGTGGCGCCCGAATGGACCGCCAGAAGGCCCGGCAACTCCGTGGTTGAGCACACGCGGCCGAGGAAGGTCGTCAGCGCCCCCTGCCTGCCGGCGTTCTGGTCGAAGAGCACGGCGGCGCAGTTCCCGCTGCGAAGGAGCCCCAGCGCCTCGGTGAAGCCTTTTTTCCGGGAAAGAAACCGAAGGCCAAAGTGCTCGCGGGTGCGCCTGACAAAGGCGTCCATCTGCGGATTGTTCAACGGGCGGTAGATGATGCCGATCTCGGGCACGGGGCCGCGGTTCAGGAACTTGAACCAAGTCTGGGTCTCCCAGAGCGCAAGGTGGACGGTCCCGAAGAGGGTGGCCCTCCGATGCGGGTCCGCGGCCCAGGCCTCCAGGGAGGGACCCACATGCCCGATTGTGCGGATCTGGCGCTCGGTCAGGAAGGGGGCGGCGATCGAAAGCAGGGCCGTCTCAACGAGCAGCCGGGAGGAGACGAAGGCCGTCCTCCGATGCCACGACGCCGGCTTTTCGGGAAAAGCATGGTGGAGGTTGGAGAGGACCAGGCGGCGCCTCCCGGGCGCGAGCCAGAGGAGGGCGCCGCCGAGGACCACGGAGGCCCATGCGAGCAGCCGGCGGGGGGTACGCGCCGCAGTCCAGCCGAGAACGGTGAACAGGAGGGTCAGCACGATGCGTGGCCCCAGGCCTTTCGATACACGCCCACGATTGCGGCCGCCTCGGTGTCGATGCCGTAGGCCTCCTCCGCCCGCGCCCTTGCCCGGCGACCAAATCCCTCGGCGAGCGCGGGGTCCTTGAGGAGGGGCTCCATCGCGGCGACCAACGCTTCAACGTCCCCCGGAGGCACGAGCAGGCCGGTATCGCCGTCGGCTATGACGATTTCGGCGGCGCCCGAGCGCGCCGCGACGAGCGCCGTCCCCGAGGACATGGCCTCGATCAGCGTCAACCCAAAGCCCTCCCGCCGCGAGGTGAAGGCGAAGATGCTGATCCTCTGGAACCACAGGGGCAGCTCCGAGACCGGCCTCTCGCCCAGGACAAGCAGCCGGTCTGCGATGCCGGCGGCCGAGGCCCTGGCCCTCAGCTCCCCGGCAAAGGCCTCGTGCCTGCGCCCGATGGCCCCGATCACGATCGCCGTGTGATCCGGGTAGCGCGGCAGCAGCCTGCACATGGCCTCGACAAACACATCCGTGCCCTTTTGCGGGCGCACCCGGCCAAAGCAGCCCACTCCGTACCGGCCCGGCAGCCCTGCGGCCGAAAAGGCCGCGAGACGGTCCGCCGGCGGGCAATAGAGGGACGTGTCCACGCCGTGATGGATCACGGTCGAGGTCCTCCCAAGGAGCGCTGCCGCCTGCTTGCTCGTCGAGATCACGGCGTCCATGTTCCGGATCAGCCATCGCGTCATCCACGAGTGACGGTCTCCGCGCGCGGACGTGAACACAAGGGTGAGGCGCCAGCCGAGGCGCTTGAGGAGGACGCCCACAATCATCTCGTTGTTGCGCCGCGCGTGCCAGATCGGGGCCGGACGTCCGGCCCCGGGGCGGAACCGCATGCGCAGAAGGTCCCGCGCCGTGAACCCGTCCAGGCCCTCCGGCCGGTCGGGCCCGAGCCACGCGAGGCGGACCAGGGAGGCCATCCTCGGCGCGACCATGCGGTTGGTCGCCGTGACCCCGGAGTAATTCCAGTGGAGGTTGGGGATGATGACCTCAGGCTCGGGGGCCGATGGATCGCGCATGATTGGCTTCTGCGAAGTGCCACAGGCGGGCGCGGGCATCAATCGTGAAATGGATTGGACCCGGCCCCGGTTTGCGCTTGAACTCGGTGGCTTAGCCAACCCACCTCACCGAATGCTCGACCCAAAGCTCGTCCGCGAATCCCCGGAACTGGTCCGCGCGGCCATCGCGAAGAAGCATCTCGAACTCGACCTCGACGCGACCCTGGCCGCCGACCTGGCATGGCGCGCCCGGCTGCATGAGGTCGAGGAGTTGCGCGCCCTTCAGAAGGCCGCCAACGCGGGGATGGCCGGGCTGCCCAAGGGCTCGCCGGAGTTCCTGGCCAAGGTGGCCGAGATGAAGCGGGTGTCGGCGCAGGTGAAGGAGGGCGAGGCCGCCCTGAAGCCGCTGGAGGACAAGGTCCGCGAGGCGATGCTCACCCTGCCCAAC
>CAZGOX010000141.1:0-6996 GCA_964527955.1 uncultured Opitutaceae bacterium
CGATCCTGGCCTGCGGGGCGGTCTGCCTGGGCGCAGCGCTGGTGTTCTACAGGGGAGAAGGCAGCCGAGCTGTTCGACCCTCGTAGGTCAGCGAGCTTGCTCGCGCCTTCCTGGAGCGCGAGCAAGCTCGCTGACCTACAATGGACCAGACCCATGGCTCCTTGGCGGGCCGCCCGTCCCTACCTCGAGACCATGGCTAGGATGTCTTGAAAATGACAAGGGCGCCCCCGTTGCCAGGGGCGCCCTTGGTTGTTGGCTTACTTAGTTGCTGGCGTAGGCCGTTCCCTCCGGAGCATTGTCAACGATCCGCACCGGCAGCTCGACTTTCGTCGCTACCGGGGCGCCCTTGACTTGCGCCGGGGCGAATTCCCACTGACTCACCGCCGCCACGACGGCATCCGAGAGCGTTTCGTCCGGTGAGGACTCCACGGTGATCCCGGTTGCCTTGCCCGTCGCGTCCACGAGGAACTCGAGCTTCACGGTCTGGCCGGCAAACGCCGCGTCGACCCGTGGTGACACCACCACGAGCGGCACGGGAATACCGGGTCCTTTCCGGGAGGACTCGATGTAGGCTTGCTCAGGCGTCTTCGCCGATGCGGCGAAGGGCGTGAGCCCGCCCAGGCTCAGCAGGATTGCGAGTTTGCTTACGACTTGTGCTTTCATGTTTATAATCTCCGCACTGGGGCCGGAGAGTTTTGCTTTCTCTTTTTCTGGGTTGGCGCCTGGACGAAGCCGGCGCGGAGCGCCGGCGCCGTTCTGGCGTTTTGGCACCGCGTGAGCGGCGCCAAAATCAGGGTCTGGGGTTCAAGGAAACAGCCAACCCTTCGGAGGCGCGAAACTCGCCGCGCGCGCACCGAAATTATCCATGGGGCCGAACCGTCGCCGACCCGCATGCACCCCGCGCCGCCTCAGCGGAACCGGGGTGAAAGTCAAAGAACCTTTGGGGAGTTCCTTGAAAGCAATGTCTGACGGTACATGTCATGCATCGTTTAGCAAGTATCGTGCCGTGCCGGGCAAACCCTTGACAGGGACGGAGGCAATCAAATGCGTCACAGTCTGCGAATGGCCCAGGGGGTTGCCCGGACGGGCGGGCCGCCCGTCCCTACCTTGGAGATGCCTTTTGCGTTTGCTGGTTGGTCCGCGCGCGGTCATACCGGGCCCGAACCCACCTTCCCGATGAACCTCAAACTCTTCCTCCGCACGGTCGTATTCCTGGCGATCCTATTCGTCATGCTCTACGTCGGCATGAACAACCTCCAGTCCATCAAGTTTTCGTTCCCGCTCGCGTGGGACAAGGCCGTCGAGCAGCCCGCGGCCCTGATCTACTTCGGGATCTTTGCGGTCGGCGTGCTGGCCGGCGTGGTCCTGGGCGCGGGCGGCGGCAAGAAGGACAACGGCGGCAAGGGCCGCTAGGCGCCCGCCTCGAGCTCGGTCAGCCTCGTGGCTTCCCGCTCCCAGTCCGCCGTCGCAGCCTGCAATTGGTCGACCACGGCGCTTAGCTCCCGGTTGAGCTGCTGCGCCCGTCCGGGCTCCTTGTAGGTCTCGGGGGCCTCCAATTCCGCGGTGAGTTCGCCCTGCTTGGCCTCGAGCTCGGACACCCGCTGCTCGAGGTGGCCGACCTCCGTGCGGAGCTTCTTGGCCGCCGCCCGCCGCTCGGCCTCGAGGCGCTTGGAGTCCTTGTCCCCGGCCTTGGCCGCCTCGACCGCGCGGGGGGCCGGGGCGGCCTGCGTCGGACGGGCGTCCGTGAAGCCCGCGGTGAGGGCGGCGCGCTCGTTCGTGGCCTTGGACTTGTCGAGGTAGTAGTCGTAGTCCCCCGCGTACGGCGTCAGGCGCCCGGAGTGCACGTGCAGCACCGTCTGGGCGATCGCCCGGATGAAATAGACGTCGTGGCTGATGAAAATCAGCGTGCCCGTGTACGCCTGGAGGGCCCGGACGAGCGCGTCGATCGAGGGGATGTCGAGGTGGGTCGTCGGCTCGTCCATCAGGAGAAAGTTCGGCGGGGCGAGGAGCAGCTTCGCGAGCGAGAGGCGGGACTTCTCGCCGCCGGAGAGGACGGAGACCTTCTTCTGCACGTCGTCCTTGCGGAAGAGGAATCCGCCCAGGATGGCGCGCGCGGTCTGCTCGGTCACCTCCCGGTTGACGTTGCGCATCTCCATCGCCTCGGCCATCACCGTCCGGCTTGCGTCGAGGTTGTCCAGGCGGTTCTGGGCGAAGTAGCCGGGGACGACGTTGCTGCCGAGCTCGCGCGTGCCGCCCTGGATGGGGATGATGCCGGCGAGGATCTTCAGCAGGGTGGATTTTCCGGCGCCGTTCGGGCCGACCAGCACCATGCGCTGGCCCCGCTCGGCCGTGAAGTTCAGGTCGCGGTAGACCACATGGTCGCCGTAGGCCTGCTGGACGTGCTCCAGCGTGGCGACCCGCAGGCCGGAGCGCGCGGTTTCCGGGAACTTGAAATGGATCTTCTTCAGGTCCTCCATCGGCTCCTCGACCGCCTCCTCCTTCAGGCGCTCGATCTGCTTCTCCTTGGACTTCGCGCGCGAGGCGAGCGAGGCCTTGGCCCCGAACCGGTCGACGAAGCGCTGGAGGTGGGCGATCTCCCGCTGCTGGGTCTTGAAGGACGCGGCCTGCTGCGCCTTCCGCGCCTCCTTCTCCTGGAGGTGGTCGTCGTAGTTGCCCGTGTAGCGGTTCAGGGCGCCGCCCCGCAGCTCGAGGATGCCGTTGCACAGCGCGTTCAGGAAGGCGCGGTCGTGGGAGATCACGAGGAGGCCGCCGGGGTACCGGATGAGGTAGTCCTGAAACCACAGCAGGGCCTCCAGGTCGAGGTGGTTGGTCGGCTCGTCGAGCAGGAGAAGGGAGGGCTCGCTCACCAGGAGCCGGGCGAGATGGGCCCGCATCACCCATCCCCCGGAGAAAGACTTGCCGACGCGGTCGGCGTCGCCCTCGCGGAACCCCAGCCCGGCGAGGATGATCTTGGCGCGCGGCTCGAGCGTGTAGTCGATGTCGTGGTCGTCGTCGTTCTCGGGCACGAGCTTCTGGCCGCTCGTGGCGATCTGGAGGATCGTCTCGTCCCCGAGCGGCATGCTTTCCTGGGGCAGGAAGCCGAAGTCGGCCCCGCGCTCCCAGGTGATCGTGCCGTCGTCGGGAGCCTCCTCGCCCAGGATCAGGTTGAAAAGGGTGGACTTGCCCGCGCCATTGGGCCCGACCAGGCCGAACCGGTCCGTGCGCGCGACAAAGAGCGACACGTCCTCAAAGAGGGTGCGCGTGCCGTAGGACTTGGAAACGCCGGCGAGGGTCAGCATGGAAACCCGCCAGCAAAGCGCCGCGGGCCCCCGGAGGCGATACCTTTATGGTCTAATCCGCGAAGTCGGCCAGCCGGGCGTCGATGGTGGCCGCCACGGGCTTGCCGCTGTCCAATGCAGGGTAAAAACGCAGCTTCTTCCAGATCTCCTGGGTGTAGTGCGAGTTGCCGGCCTGGTCGGAGGTGGAGACATCGACGACCTGGCCCTGCTTGCTGACGGTGACCTTGAAGGTCTGGTTCAGCTGGGCCGCGTCGACGTCGTCCCGCAGGCGGGCTGGGGCGGAGTCGTGCATGGGAGCCGGCTGCAGGGTCTGCCCCTTGTGGTCGAGGAGGTACTGGATATCCGCATACTCGAGGACCTGGGTCTTCGTGAGGGACATCCTCTTTGCGGACGCGGTCGTGGGCACCTCGTGCCCTGCGTTGTAAAGATGCACCTGGCACGTCCCCAGGGCGAAGCCCGGGGGAAGCCCGGCCTGCATCACGTGCACCTTGATCGGCTGCGTGTAGATGGGCTGCAGGGGCTTGATAAGGATCCAGCGCTGGGCCTCCTTCGAATCCTCCTTTTCGCGAAACTCCGTGACGAGGACGACATACGGCGCGTTCAGCTCCACGGGCGACGACACCTCGAAGGTGACGTCGACCGCGTCGAACAGCTTCTTGTCGAGGTCCTCCTGCATCTTTGCGTCGTAGTAGCTGGCGTCACCCATGTCCGGGCTCTCGTTGTTGACGTAGTTGTTGAGCGCCGCCGTGTCCCTGTTGATGCCCGTGGACACGCCGGTGTTGGGCACCGCCACGGCGTTGGGGCCCGGCCCGGACATCTGCTTCCCGCTGTTCATCATGGCGTCCAGGCTGATGTTCGTCGTCAGGTTGGCCTCCTGGTCGTACATATAGCCGGAGACAGCGTTCTGGCGTTTGCTCCATATCTTCCGCGGATCGTGGGCCGGCGTGTAGACCCGGTCGCTCACGAAGTGGTCCACGGATACGGGCAGGCCGGCGACCTTGGGCTCAAGCTTCAGCTGGTACTGCTTGATGTCGACGAACGGGACCTGCCTCAGCTGGCCGTTCACCCGGATGACGGCGTCGTCGCCCGCCCTGTCGAGGATCTTGTAATAGCCCGTATCCCCGGGGACTCCATCCTGGATCTCCAGGTTGAGGCCCATGAAGAGCGTGTGATCCTTTGGCTCGGCTCCGGCCGGGGCGGGATCCGCGCGGAGCGCGGGAAGAAACGACAGGGACAGGGCCGCCAACACCCCGAAAAGCCGGGGGCTACTGCAAGGTTGGGTTGTTTTCATGTTCGGGCACGAGGGTCTTTAGTTTGATCAGGTAGTCCTGAAGTGCGCCCGACTTCTGGAGGGTGAGCGCCTTCTCGATGTATTCTATGCTTTTGTCGTAGTTGCGGGACTGGAGTGAGAGATTGGAGAGCTCGAGGCAGGCGGAGTAGGCGACACCGGGCAGACGGTAGGCCTGCTCGAATGCGAAGGTCGCCCGCGGGACGTCGCCCTGACTGCGATAGACCTGGCCCAGGCGCAGGAGTGCCTTCCCGTTCAGGGGATCCTGCTTCAGCAATTCGCCGAGCAGCTTCCGGGCCTCCGGCCACTGCTGCCGGGCCGCCAGCATTTCGACCTTGGTCTCCAGCCAGGTGGTGCGGGACCCGGGTGTCAGGCGCGGCTCCATGGCCCCAAGAATCGCGTCCGCCTGGTCATACCGTCCCTCCGCGATGAGGCCCTGCGCATACGTGGCGGCCCTCTTGACGCCTAGGTCGGGCTCGCGGGCCATGGCCTTTTCATAGGTGGCCGTTGCCTCGGGAAAAAACCTCTGCTCCGCGTACAGGTCGCCGAGCATGAGCAGTCCGTCCTCTTCGATCGCGCCCACGGAGGCGGACGTCTCCAGGACGGCAGCGGCCTTCAGCTTCTCGCCCTGCGACAGGAGCAGGTTGGCGTACAGAAGCCAGTTGGCGCCTTCCTGCGGCTTGAGCTGGATCAGCCGCTTCGCAAGGGGCTCCGCCCGGGCGTACTGCTTGCTCTCCTGGTAGATGGCGATCAACCCCTGCAGCCAGTCGGTGTTCTCCGGAGCCAGGGCGAGGGCCTGGAGGTAGGCCATCTCAGCCGCCACGGGATCCCCCTCCCTGTCGAGGCAGTACCCCATGAGCCCGATGGTTCCCGCATCGTGGTCGCCCAGGGATATCGCCTTGGAGAGGGCTCCCGTCGCATCCGTGTAGCGTTGCGCCGTATAGTAGAGGATCCCGAGGTTCGTCCAGGCCCGGAGGAAGCTCGGGTACTTCTTGATGGCCGCCTTGTAATGGGTCTCGGCATCGTCGTGCCGCCCATTGTTGAAATAGATGTTGGCCAGCGCGAAATCGAAGGCCGGGCTCGCCGGCTGGTCGCCGGTCATCATGTTCTCGAGCAGCTGCATCGCGAAGTCCGGCTGCGTGGGCACGAGGAGGACCACCCTCTGGTAGAGGGCGTCCTCCTCCTCGGTCATCTCCGGCTCGCGCTCCTTGAGGAAGCTATACGATTCGTTGATGATCCGCTTTGGGTCGAGATTCGGGGCGGGAACGTTCCCCTTGGCCTGGGCCTCCTGCTGCTGGGCATCCCGTTCGCGGTCCGCCTCGGCCTGCGCCTCGATGTCCCGATCCGATTGCACTTGGTTGCCCTCGTCCCCGCCCGCAGGGGCCGGAATGGTCTGACCGCTGGCCGGCGTGTGCAGGGACAGCAAAAGCGCGGCGGAGAGTGCAGTCAGGCGGAGCTTCATGGATCAATTGAGTTGGAACGGATTGGAATTGGGCCCCCTGACGATGAACTGTTGCTGCAACCAGCAACGAACCTTTCGGCCCTTCCTGATGGCCGGGGTAAACTGCGCCGACTTGACCACGTCCAACACCAGGACATCGAACTCAGGCTGGACAGGATGCTCGACATGCACGTTCTCGACGGTGCCGTCGGTGTTGACGACCCAGATGAAAGTTATCCGCGGGTCGGCAATGGAGGCCCAAAGTGTCGGGGGGACATGGAGCTCCTTGCGCCATATCAAGACAGGCCTCTGGTCCACCTGCGTCGTCTCCCAGATGTGGCTGGAGTCGAACTCAAGGTCGCTGCGCAGCACGTGCGGGGAAAAGTCCGTCGGGATGACGGAAACCGCCCGGATCACCGGCGCGGCCGCCGAGTCGATGACGACCGGCACGGCCTCCACGCGGATCGAGCTGTTGGACGGCGACGTGTCGAGCTGGATGGCGTTCGGGGCGGGGCCGTTGTCCGCGTAGCGCTGCTCCGTCGGCGGGGGAGGGGGCGGCGGCGTGGACGGAACGGAGATGGACATGATGTCGTCCATGGGCGGGGCGGGCCTGTCCAGCCCAAGCCTCCGGGAATGGGCGATCCCAAGAAAAATCACCGAGCTGGCCGCCACCCCCGCCAGAAGGCTGAAGGCCCTCCACGCCGGCGTCGTTGCGCGGACCTGAAACCCTGAATCGAGGGCGATCGCGGAGGCCGGGTGCATGGCGTCAGGGGTTCTCGGACCTGGCGGTTGCGAACAGGATGTGGTCGATGCCGGCGTGCTTGGCCTCCGCGTACACGGCCGCGAACTCGCCGTGGGTCGATGCGCGGTCCGCGCGGATGATCAGCGGGAGGTCCTGGGTGAACGCGGCCTGCTTCACCAGCGGCGCCACCTGGTCGAGCCGGATTTCCTGCCCGTCGAAGAAGATC
>CAZGOX010000142.1:0-6942 GCA_964527955.1 uncultured Opitutaceae bacterium
AGGCGGCGCCGACGCCGGCGACGCCATTGCCGCGCGGGCCCGGCGGGACATTCGCCCGGCTAATCGGTGCCAGTAACTTCCGTGGCCCAAGGAACCTACGCGGCCCGGTGATGCACCGTCCCGGAATCCATTTCTGGGCCGGATGGCCTGGTCTCGGCGATCTCCCGAAGGGCTGCCTCGCGGACCTGCGCGCCGATGCGGAGGATGATCCCGCAGACATTTGCACGAACGACCGAGTCCGACGACGGCACAAAGCAGCCCCGCCGTTCTCCCTCGAGCCAGGTTTCATCGCGGATGATCTTGTTGATCATCGTCATCTCATGGAAATTGATGTGTTCAAAGTCGCTCATGTCCCGGTCCGGCGCTCCCGCCTTGTACCCCTTGCATCGGCACTTCGCCCGGAAACTTTGCCGCGCTGCAACGGATATTCCGTTCACTAATTCCCGCGAAGCACATGCCGGACCAAACCTCTGGCCGGAGCGGTCAAGCTTGCGCGGGATCGCCAATCCGCTCATCACTGCGCTCGTCCATGCGGTCGGAGGCGATCGCGACGCTGAGCCCCACCAGACCGCGAACCTTCCGTACCATGGTTGAGAATGCCGAGAAAAGCCGCTCCGACGACGAGATGCGGCAGAGCGAGGAGCAGTTCCGAAAGGCATTCGAACACGCAGGCATCGGGATGGCGATCGTCGGGCTCGATGGCCGCTGGCTCCGCGTCAACCGGAGCCTCTGCGGCATCTTCGGCTACCCGGAAGCGCTGCTGCTTCAGAAGACGTTTCAGGATATCACCCACCCGGACGACCTGGAGTCCAACCTCGCCCATGTCCGGCAGCTGCTGCGTGGGGAGGTCGAAGCCTACCAGATGGAGAAGCGGTACTTTCACAGCACCGGCAAGACCGTCTGGGTCAACCTGACGGTCTCGCTTGTGCATGACGGGCAGGGCGCGCCGCTGCACTTTGTCGCACAAATTGAGGACATCACCGAGCGGAAGCTCGCCGAGCATGCCCTTCGGGCGAGCGAGGAAAAGTTTGCCGCGATCTTTCGGGCGAGTCCCATTCCCATATGCCTGATCAGGATTTCGGATGGGGTCGTCGTCGACGCGAACGCCGCTTACCTTGCCCTGCTGGGGTACAGTCGCGGCGAGGTGATCGGCAGGACGACACTGGAGCTTAACATCTGGGCGCACTGGGATGACCGCGAGAGGCTGGTCGCGGAATTGGCGAGGACCCACCGGGTCAGCGGCTTTGAGGCCCAATATGTGACCAAGACCGGCGCCGTGAGGGACGTCGCGATCGTCGGGGAGGAGATCAGCGTCGGGAGCGAGATCCTGCACCTTGGCCTCTTCCAGGATATCTCGGCCCGCAAGCAGGCGGAGGCGCAGCGCAGGCAGTTTGAGGGCCGGCTCCAGGAGGCCCAGAGGCTCGAAAGCCTGGGCGTGATGGCCGGAGGAATAGCGCACGACTTCAACAACATCCTCACCTCCGTCCTGGGCAACGCCAGCCTGGCGCAGATCGACGCGCCTGCCGATTCGCCGCTACAGGAGTACCTGCGCTCCATCACCCAGGGCGCGATCCGCGCCGCCGACCTGTGCAAGCAGCTGCTCGCCTACTCGGGCCAGGGCCGGTTCAACGTGAAGAATCTCTCGCTGAACGAGCTCGTCGAGGAGACGACCCATTTGCTGCAGCTGTCCATCAGCAAGAAGGCCGTCCTGCACTTCGAGCTCCATCCCGGCTTGCCGGCGATTGGCGCCGATGCGACGCAGATCCGGCAGGTGATCATGAACCTCGTCATCAACGCGTCGGAGGCGATCGGGGAGAAGAGCGGGGTGATCAGGGTCAGCACCGGCCTGGCGAGGGTGGACCCCTCGTACCCGGGCGGAACTCCTCCCGCCGCCGACCTGCCGGAGGGAACCTACGTCTACCTCGAAGTCGCGGATTCGGGATGCGGGATGGACCCGGAAACCATGGCGCGGATTTTCGATCCCTTCTTCACGACAAAGTTCACCGGGCGGGGCCTCGGGCTCTCCGCGGTGCTGGGGATCGTGCGGGGGCACAACGGGTCGCTTAGGACCTATTCCGAGCCGGGACGCGGAACCACGTTCAAGCTGCTGTTCCCATGCTCCGGGGGCGAGGCCGACCCGAAGGCCCGTCCGGCCGCGGTGCCGGCCGGGGTTGGATGGCGCGGCCAGGGTCGCGTGCTCGTCGTGGACGACGAGGAGTCGGTGCGAAGCACGGCTGCCCTGATGCTGGAAAGGCTGGGATTCCAGGTCGAGGTGGCCGGGGACGGCCGCGAGGCCGTCGCCAAGTTTCGGACGGACCCCGAACGGTTTTCGCTCGTGCTCATGGATCTCACCATGCCGCACCTGGACGGGGTCCAGGCCTATGCCGAGCTCAGGGGAATCTATGCCGGCGTGCGCGTCATCCTGATGAGCGGTTTCAACGAGCAGGAGGCCATCTCGCGTTTCAGCGGCAAGGGGCTCGCGGGGTTCCTGCACAAGCCCTTCCCGTTCGAGGCCCTGACCCATGCCGCCCAGGGCGCGCTGGCCGGCCTCCCCGTGCACCAGGAATAGGACTGCCGGGGGGCGGAGCCGTTCCTCAGCCCAGGACCGAGGACAGGAGCCCGACGATGCCGACGGTCAGGGCGGCCAGGGAGTCGCCGGCGATCAAGCCGCCGCCGACCAGCGAGGTGGTGCTCATGTCCTCCGGAAGCGCGGCGTCACCGGTGAGCCTCCGTCCCTTCGTGCGGCGTTCCTGCCAGGCGGTGTATAGGGAACCGCCGACGCCCCCTGCCGTCCACCAGAAGATCGTCGGCAGCTCGACAAAGCCTCCGAAGGAGGAGGCATAGGGGCTGGGAATCACCAGGGAGTCGACGACGAACTCGATGACGGCCCCGGTCCGCGATCCCTTCCGAAAGCGGCTCCAGGCCCCCCATCGTTTGAGCAGCTTTCGCACGACCTCAAGCCCCAGGCCGAGGAGGAAGCCGAACCGAAGGGCCTTCATGACTTGGGGCTGGGAGGTGGTGATGCCGTTGAGCGCCCCGACAAACTTGTACGTCATCGCGGACTGCCAGTGTTGCGCCGCGGGCAGGTGGGAGTGATTGAACTGGTCGACCCGCAGGATGGGATAGGCCTGCATGAAGACCTTTGCGAGGACGACGGCCAGCACGGCGCCGGTCGCAATTCCGATCACCTGATAGCGGAACTGGGTGACGCGGTTGGTTCCCAGGCGCCAGCCGGTCGACCGGTCCTGCTGCATGTCCGCCCCCTCGGCGCAGGCGATGAGGAGGATCGAGGCGCACATGAGCCCGACCCCGGCATCCCTGAGGCCCAGGGCTGCAAGGATGAAGACCGTCACCACGAAAGCGCTCGAAATCGGGTTCGAGTCGGAGATGCCCACCGAGATCCCGTTGATCAGGACGAATGCGAGGCTGAGGAGGAGCGCGATCGCCAGGAAAAACAGGGGCTGGTGAAGAATCTGGCTTCCGACGATGGCCGTGCCTGCACCCCAGAACAGGATCCAAAGGATCAGCCGGATCCAATTCACCCGTTTCCAATCGGCTTGCTCGGGCGCGGCGCTCTTTTCCCTCATCCGGCGGGCGGCCTGGATCATGATGAGCACGATGTCCAGGAGGGCCGCCCCCAGGATCGTACCCAGCGCGATCACAAACCCGATCTTCCGGTAGGGGGCACCCGGATCGAGCCAGCCCATGGCGACCAGCCGGGGCATCTGCCAGTGGCCGATCAGCGCCACCTGGAGGGCGGCCAGCGCGATGCGGGCCCCAACGATCATTCCCGCCCCAAGGGTAGACACGGAAATCCCCGTCGCCGCCACGAAGGCGACCTTGAGCGACCCCAGGCCCACCGCGTAGCCCAACCCCATGCCGCTGCCGAGCTTTGCTATCGAACGCTTGAGAAGGTTCCGGTCGGTCAGGGCGCGCAGGATGTTGGCCACCGCAAATCCCGAGGGAAAACTAAGCTGCATGCGGTCGACGACGATGGGCGTGTAAAGCATGCCCAGGCCCACGCCGTACATGCCTATGCAGGTGAAGTACAGCACGAGCTCCCACGCAGGCGGCTCGGGCAGCCCGAGCCAGACCATGGCCTGGATCAGGACGGCCATGCCGCACATCCCGGCGACGGAGGCCGCCATGGTCTGCATGTAGTTCGCACCGTGCTTGCCCTCCGGGCCGTAGGGCAGGGTGACCACGCTTCCGAGGATCCCGGCGAGAACCTGTCCGCCGACAAAGAACCCGATGGAGAAGTTCATGAAGGCCGCCGAGACGCCCCCGAGCGGGCCCAGGATCAGGATCGCCACCAGGGCGAGCATGATGTGGTAGCGGGGGGAACCGATGGGCGGGAGCCAGCGCTTCAAGCCGCCGAGCATGGCGGCTCCCGCCCCGGGGCCAACAGAAAATCTCAGGGCCTCACCACCTGTGGGAATAGGCGGCGACGATCAGGAAGTCCGCGAAGAACGCGTCTCCGTGGCCCCCGGTCAGCGTGTCCGGATAGCTCTGGGTCCGGTTCCGGTACCAGGGAACCGGCACGTTGAGCGAGAAGGAGTCGTGGGGGAGGTCGTAGGCCAGCCCCGGATCGATGGACAGCACGTACCCTGGGCGGCGGAAGCCGTCGCTCCTGCCGATAAGGTCGAGCGAGGGGACACCCTCCCAGCGGACGCCGAGGCTTCCGGAAAAATTGCCGCCTTGGAACTGCCTGATCACCTGATTCACGCCACCGCGAATCAGGTATTGGTCATAGACCGAATTGAAGGAAGTCTCGGAGGTAAGGGAGGTCGAGGTCCGGGTGCCGTTGGTGTCCTGCGGCGTTGCCATGTAAAACCCCGAGGCATAAAGCGAGGTCGCCGTGGTAAGTTTCCAATAGGCCTGGCCCTGAAGGATGTACCCCCAGCCGCCTTCGCCGGGCTGGATGGACTGGTCCAGGTTCTTCAGCACCGGCCCGGTTGTCGTCAGGAACCAGCCCTTTTGGTTCGATGTGCCGGTCGGCACACTGAGTGCGAGCCCGAGTTGAAGGTTGACCTTTGGCTTTGTCGCCGGGTCGACCAACCAGCGGTCGGCGGACAGGCGCACGTCGCCGATCCCGCGCCCATAGGTCCTGAAGCGGTTGGTGGTTCCCGATTCAAGCTGGGAACGGCTCGCGGCAAAATACGGGATGTCCAGCGCCACCGAGTTCTGGGAGTTGAAATCGTAGCTCAGGCCCGAGTCGAACTGGTCAACGACGTTGATGATCGAGTTTCCCTTGGTCTGCCGGGAGCCATTGTAGAACGGGCCGGTGTAGTCCTTGTCCGAGCGGAAGTGCTCGTAAGAGAGGGTGTACTCCCATTTGTCGGGAGTCGCGGAGTTGAGATCCTCACCATCAAGGGGAGACGTGCCGCTCCCGACCTGTTTGATGGGAACGCATCCCTGGGCATGGGCCAGGCTTGCCGAGGCGATGACTAGCGCCGAGAGGGCGAAGACTTGAATGCAGGGTTTGATCAGGGCCTGGAGCGGCCGCGAGGAGACATGGCTGTGCATGGTGGTTACGATTGCTGTCCTGGTCTTGGGTTACTTGGTGGAGGGGACCTCTACGCAACCGCCCGGTGTTGCACCGTTGCGGTCTTGCGAGGTCGCCTCGTGGAGGCGGGTCAACGTGCGGATTCCAGCCCCACCGTGGAGGCATATGGGACGAAGCGCCAAGACCGCGTGGCGAAACGCCAAAACTACTCCGCCGGATTACTTCTCGACGGCCGGGTTGTAGTACGGGCTCAGGACGTCGACCAGGACGGCCCTCACCTCGGCCAGGTCCAGTACCCCGAGGTGCCGGTAGAGCACCTTTCCTCCGGGCGCCACGATCAGTGTATAGGGGACGGGTCCCGGCCACTGCGGATCGAGCGACTTCTCGAGGTCCCCCAGGCTTCCCCGGAAGAGGTAATTGTCGGTCGAACGGCCCTCGGCGGCGACGACCTTGCCGAGCCGGTCGGGGAGCGCCGCGTGCTGGCGCTGCAGGAACCGAAGGGCCCGCGCCTCGTCTGCCGGGTCGTCGATGCTGACCGTGACCAGCTCGAAATTCCGGCCCTGGAACTGGCGGGTGAGGGTCACGAGGTTGGGGAACTCCTCGACGCAGGGCACGCACCAGGTCGCCCAGACATTGATGAGCCGGACATGGTTAGTCGGGTTTGCCGCCAGGGCCGCCATCCCGGCGGGATCGATGGTCCCGAGGGTCACGGGCGTGTGTTCCCACTGTTCGTTGATCCTGGCGATGCCGGCCTGCTTCTCGATCCACTTCGTTGCGCAGCCGAAGGGCTTGGTCATCGGCACGGGCGCGGGCTGGCCGTCCAAAAGGGCGACAATTGCATTCCTGGCGTCGGTCTGGGTCACGGTGCTCGCCTCTGGGTATGGGGAATCATCCAGTCGGCCGGCGTACCGAAGCCGACGGTCGCGATCAAAGAGGAAGATGTGGGGGGTGCACAGGCAGCCGTAGGCCTTCGCTATGCGCTGCGTCTCGCCGTCGTACAGGTAGGGAAAGGTGAACCCGCGGTCCCGCGCGTAGAGCTTCATCTCCGCAAAGGTGTCGTTGTACTTGCTGTACCCGAGCTCGCTGATCTCGATCCCCGCCGGGCTGTTGGGGTTGATCGCCACGACCGCGAGGCCCCTGGCCTTCATTTCGGCGTACAACGGCAGAAGGCGGGTCTCGGCGGCATGGGAGTAGGGGCAGTGGTTCGACAGGAAGACCACCATCAGGACGGGCGCGTCCTTGAAATCGGCAAGTGAGTACGTTCTCCCGTCGATGCCGGGAAGCGAGAAGTCGGGCGCAGGGTCCCCGATGTTGAGGCTATGGGCATCGGCGGGCATCTCCCGCTCGAGATCCATGTTGGTGAGGCGGCTGGCCGCCGAGGCCGGGTATGCCGCGAGCAGCGCGGCGGCGAGACAGAGGAATGGGGGTCGCATGGG
>CAZGOX010000143.1:0-6941 GCA_964527955.1 uncultured Opitutaceae bacterium
AAGTTGACCTCCGTCGTGGAGGTCAACTTTTACAACCTGACCCCTTGGCATCAACGTCCGGCGGACCAGTCCAAACAGCGCGAGACCCGCCAACAGGTGGATCGCCAGGTTGACGGCATGGTAGCTCCAAGGATCCAGGCCCGAAATCGCATAGTTGACGGCCAGGGATAGGTTGACGATCGGCCGGCCCTCGACGGTGGCGCCATTCCTGGGCGGCTGCAGGGCGTCCCAGAGCGGATTCAGATGCCGTATCGTGGGATTCTGAAGGATGGACCGGATGTCGTCGAAAACGAAGGGCCCGTGAAAGCTGTCGGAGTATGCGGCGAGGCCGGCAAGGACAATGACCGCAGCCGCCAGGAGCGCGTGAAATTCGGTTCGCGGCTTGTTCATCATCGGGCTGGCGGGTGAACTATCGGCGAGAGGGTAACCGAGGGCAAGAGCGGCTCGAAGGGTCAGCCCGGACGGGCGAGCCGCCCGTCCCTACCCGTCTCCCGTGTTGCGTTTGTCCGGTCAACCCTGTCGGATCGAAGACCATGAACTTCCTGATGCGCCCCCATCAGTGTGCGGTCGCCCTGTTGTTTGCATTTTGCCTCGCGGGGCAGGTTTTCGGCTCGGAATACATACCCCCGGGATCGGATGTGCCGGAGTCCACGAGGGGGCTTTTCTTCGCGAAGAAGCACTATGTGCCGGAGCCGCTTCCGGGCTTCGCCGAGTCGAGGGACAGGCTTCCAAGCCCGATCCTGGACAGCCGGCCGGAATTGGTGGCCATGTATTGGAAGTGTTGGGAGCTCGCCTTCCGGAACATGAAGAGCCCGCCGCCGGGTTCGCCCTTTGTCTCCAACTGGATTGATCCGGCCTTCAACAGGAACATCTTCGAATGGGACAGCGTGTTCATCCTCATGTTTGCGCGCTACGGAAATGCTGCGTTCCCGGCCATCCAGACCCTGGACAACTTCTACTGCCGGCAGCGGGCCAACGGCTTCATCGGGCGGGAAATCCACAGGAGCGACGGCCTGGAGACCTTTGTCGACGGCCCCAAGGACGCAGTCAATCCTCCGCTCTTCAGCTGGGCGGAGGTCGAGTCGTTCCGGCTGACGGGCGACAAGTCCCGCTTCGCGATGGTGCTTCCCCCGCTCGAGCACTACGTGGCATGGCTGAACCGGGACGGCGACCCGGAAAGCGCCAACGGCACGGACTGGCAGGACCACGGTCGGCGGGCGGCCGGCTCGGTCCACCACCTGTATTGGAACACGCCGCTCGGCTCTGGAATGGACAATACTCCAAGGCACGGGAACGGCTGGGTCGACATGTCCTGCCAGATGGTGATCCAGTACAACAACCTCGCCACGATCTGCGACGAGCTGGAGCTGCCTGCAA
Organism: uncultured Opitutaceae bacterium; assembly: GCA_964527955.1. Classification (GTDB taxonomy): domain Bacteria; phylum Verrucomicrobiota; class Verrucomicrobiia; order Opitutales; family Opitutaceae; genus Palsa-1447. The sequence continues at coordinate 1,378 of CAZGOX010000143.1, forward strand.
AGGCCGCCGCCTACCGCGCCGAGGCGAAGTCGATCGGTGAGCGCATCAACCGCTGGTGCTGGAACGAGGAGGACGGGTTCTACTACGATGTCGACAACGACGGGAGCCAGTTCCGCGTGAAGACCGCCGGGGGGTTCTGGCCGATGGTTGCCGGGGTGGCAGGACCGGCCCAAGTGGCACGGCTCGTGGCGCATCTTCGCAACGAGCGGGAGTTTTGGCGCCCGTTTGTTTTTCCGACCCTGGCCGCGGACGATCCACACTACCAGAACGACGGGAGCTACTGGCTCGGGGGCGTCTGGGCCCCGACGAATTTTGTGATCATCAAGGGTCTGGAGCGCTGCGGCCAGGAGGAATTTGCGACCGAGGCAACCGACCGTTACCTCACCGCCATGGCCAAGGTGTTCCAAACGACGGGCACGGTCTGGGAGGACTACGCCCCGGAGGAGCCCCTGAGGCCGGGCAATCCGGCCAAGGCCAACCTGGTCGGCTGGACCGGGGATGGCCCGATCGCGCTTCTTATCGAGAACATGCTCGGTTTCCGAAGCGACGGCGTGCGGCATCGGCTTGAATGGCGCGTCACGCGCACGGACCGCCACGGTATCGAGCGCCTGCGCGTTGGCCCGGTCACGGTTTCAGCAGTATGCGCAGCCCGACTGTCGGCGGACGCACCGGCGGAACTGGTCGTCACTAACGATGCCCGGCTCGAATTGACCGTAGGCAAGTCCGGGACGGACAGGACATATATACTGCAACCCGGAAGGCACGACCTGGACGTGAGATAAGCGGGGGGCTGGGATCAAATGTAATGCCCGGACGGGCGAGCCGCCCGTCCCTACCAACCTTTCGCGATGCGAAAGGTGGTGCCCGGGACAGGACTTGAACCTGCAAGCCTTGCGGCAACGGCTTCTAAGACCGTCGTGTATGCCATTCCACCACCCGGGCTGACTGGCCTAGGGAAAGGGAATCCACCCGCGCCGCCTCAGCAATCCGAATTTGCCTGCACGTAGTCGATGATCTCGTCCACCTTGCCGAAGCAGAGGGCGCAGAAGGTGTCCGCCGCGCCGTAGTAGATGGCCAGGCGCCCGGTGGCGCCGTCCACGAGCATGCCCACGGGGAAGCAGACGCCGGGAACAAAGCCACTCAGCTCATAGGGGGCCTCAGGGGTCAGAAGCGCCTGGTTCAGGCGGGCCTTGACCTTCCATGGCTCCTTGCGGTCCAGGATCACGGCGCCGATCGAGTACACGAACCCGTTGCAGGTCGTGGTGACGCCGTGGTAGATGAGCAGCCAGCCCTTGTCGGTCTCGAGCGGCGAGGGGCCGGCTCCGATCTTGGTCCCCTGCCACCACTGGCCGCCCTTGCTCATGATGTGGCGGTGCTTCCCCCAGTACACCATGTCGGGGCTCTCGCTTACGAAGATGTCGCCGAACGGGGTGTGGCCCGTGTCGCTCGGCCTGCTGAGCATGAGGAATTTTCCGTTGAACTTGCGGGGGAAGAGAACGCCGTTGCGGTTGTAGGGAAGGAACGCGTTCTCCAGCTGCTCGAACTTCTTGAAGTCCCTGGTGCGGGCGATGCCGATCGTCGGGCCGTGGTAGCCGTTGCACCAGGTCACGTAGTAGACGCCGTCGACCAGCGTGACGCGCGGGTCATAGGCGTACTCGTGGCGCCTGACCTCGGGATCGTCGCACTTGAAATCGATCGGCTTGGGCTCGAAGGTCCACTTGATCCCGTCCGGGCTGCGTCCCACGTGAAGGTGCGGCATCCGGTCCATCCCCTCGGTGCGAAACACGCCGATGAACTTGCCCTTGAACGGCACGACGGCGCTGTTGTAGATCCCCGTCACATGGGGCAGCGGGCGGCGCCCGATCACCGGATTCTCGCTGTAGCGCCAGAGCAGGTCGGCGTTGCCGGCAGCGCGGTCCTGCCAGGGAATGTTGGGGAGCGGGGAGGCGACGATCTTGGTTTTCATAAGGGGTGCTACGGAGGGGATGATTGGGCCAAGAAAAGTCGGTCGCGTCAAGGGCTCCCCGAGTTTGATGCGGGTCCGTTGTAGGTCAGCGAGCTTGCTCGCGCTCCGGGAAGGCGCGAGCAAGCTCGCTGACCTACAAGAATTCGATCCTAGAACTTTATGGCGAGCTCGGAGCCGACGGTCCGGGGGGCGCCCGGAGCCGCGCTCTTCACGCCCGGGAGGATCTGCGCGTAGTACTCCCGGCCCGCGATGTTGTCCACGAACACCGTCAGGCGCCAGCGGCGGGCCTCGTACCCGGCGCGCGCGTTGGCCAGGGCATACGGCCCCTGCGCGTAGGCCGGGGCTTCCGACTCCGTGTAAAACGTCCTTCCTTTCGCAACCAAGTCGGCCCGGCCGAAGACCCCGCCCGCCATCCGGTAGCCGATACCCACGTCCGCCGTGTACGCCGGGGCATACGGCGCGCGGCTGCCGGCATGGCTGGCGCCGGTCAGAGGATCGTCAAATCTGAGGAGCGTGGCGTCGGTGATCCCGCCGGTGGCATCGACGATCCACCCGGGAATAGGGCGGACTTGGACCTCAATCTCGCCTCCGAGCGACCGGGCCCGGGGGGCCGTTGCCACGAAATAGTCGGTGGCGCTGAAGGACTGCTCGATCTGGTAGTTCCGGATCTCGTAGTCGAATACCCTCGCCGTGACGCTCGCGTTCCTGGGCTCGTTTTCAGTCGTGACTCCGGCCTCGAAGGCCGCCGCGTGCTCGGCGGCGAATGGAACCAGGGATGGTTTGTCGGTGTAGGGCGAGAAGCCGCCGGGCTTTGAGCCAAGCGAGAGGGAAGCCTCCGCGGTCGTGCCCGGCGCGAGCACGCGGCTGACCGCAAGCCTGGGGAGAAGACAATCGTTGGAATCCAGGAAGTGGTAGTGCAGGCCTGCCGTCGGCACCTGCTCTTCCTGATGGTAGTCCTTGGCCGCATGTTCAAGGCGGACGCCAGCCGAAACCAACCAGCCCGCGACCGGCTCGAACTTTGCCTCCCCGAAGACCGCCGCATCGCGGTGGATGCCAGAGTAGTCCGATTCCTCGATGGGACGCACCCCGAGAATGCTGCGCTCGGTGGCCCCGCTCGTCTTTGAGTCAGAGAACCATGCTCCCGTCTTCCAGCTGAAGCCCGGCCCTGGATTGGAATCCAGGTGCAGCTCCTCGCTCCATGTCTCCTGGGACAGCGTCAGGTGCGAGTCGAGGGGGGGAGGCAGCACCAGCCAGTCCTCGTATGGCTCAAGTCTCCAGTCCGTGTAGCTTGTGACGGAAGTCAGTTGGCCGGCCCCGGTCTCGAACGCTGCCTTTACGGCGGCCCCGAGCGTGTCGGTGTCGGTCTTCCCCTCGTGGGAACGTTGGACCGTGTACAAGGGCCCGCCAATGGGAACCAAGGGCTGGGCGCCGTCCCGGTGCCGGCCTCCCAGCAACTCAACGCCGATCTCGCTCGAGGCCGTGGGGTGGTAGCGCGCGCGTGCGAGCGCCGTCAAGGCGCGTTCATCGCCCACCCGCTGATTGATCTGCGTGTTCTCAACATACCCGTCGCGTTCGACGTATGCGGCCGCCACGGTGGCATCTCCTCGCGGGCCAAGGGGCCCGGATGCCTGGAATGAGGCCGAATCTGAATCGTAGTCGCCCTTCCCAAGAAGGAGCTCCCCGCTGGCCATCGATCCGGGCTCGGGCAGGCGAAACACGATCACGCCGCCCTCCCCCGGGCGTCCAAAAACGGTTCCCTGGGGCCCGGGATAGACGGAGGCCGATGCAAACCCGAAGAGATCGGTCGGATACGTGAAGGTGTTCCCCATGGGAATGTCGTCGAAGTAGAGGCCCACAGCGGAATCGCTGAAATAGGGGGTGTTCGCGAGGCCCCGCAGGCTGAAGACGCTCCCAAATGAATTCGCTCCGGAGGATTCCACCTGGAAATTGGCGACCCTCGGGGCAACCGAACCCCAGCCCTGGTCCACGGCCGGCTGGGGCAGCGAAAGTGCATTCCCGCCTCCGTCTGCCGAGGCGCCAACTAGTGGGTTCGCTTCTACGACGATCTTCTCCTCCTTAACGACGGGAGACTCGTCAGAACCTTGGGCGCCGAGCCGCGCCATCGGCATTGCGAGCAGGAGGAGAAGGTGGGCGCAGTGGATCTTCACATCGAACCAAAGACCATCAAATTCCCTTGGAGTGGACAATGAGGGATTTTGGCGTCACGATGGGCTCGTGGTTCCCCGCGATTCTTTTCCCCGACGATTCCGCGTTTCCTGGCCGGCCTGTGCAGTGCTGGCCGGCCTCCTGGCCGGGTGCGGTCGCACCGAGGCGCCGGTCGCAGGTTCGGACGTGGCGGCGCCGTCGAGGAGCGCCACCGTGATGGACCTGAATTATCTTCGCAGGGAGGAGGTCGGGGCCCCGGTGACCGACCACCCGTGGGTCTGCAACGTGACCGCGGTGGACCTCGACCACGATGGGCTGACGGACATCATAGCCTGCGAGGGCATGGCCAACAAGGTGCTCTGGGAACGGCAGGTTTCCCGGGGGAAGTTCCAGGAGATCGTCCTCAGCGACGACGTCGCTGCGCCCGTCCATGCCACACCGGTGGACATGAGGGGCACGGGCCACTACGACCTCCTGATCGCGAGCATGGGCCAGGTGCCGCCCGACAACGACAAGATCGGATCGGTCGTCATCCTCGAGAACGACGGGCATGAGCATTTCACGAAAAAGGTGCTGCTGGATCACGTCGCCCGCGTATGCGACGTGGAACCCGGCAGGTTCACGCACAGCGGCCGGATCGACCTTGCCGTGGCGCAATTCGGATACGACCAGGGGGAAATCCGCTGGATGGAGAACATGGGCAACGGCGAGTTCAAGAGCCACATCCTGCTCAACCTGAGCGGGTCCATCAACGTGTGTGTGGCGGACATGACGGGCGACGGCAACCAGGACATCGTCTCCGTGGTGTCGCAGGACTGGGAGGAGATCTACTTTTTCAAGAACGACGGCACCGGCAACTTCACGAGCAAGGTGCTCTGGGGTTCCACGAACCAGGACTACGGGAGCAGCGGGATCAGCCTGTGCGACCTGAACCGGGACGGCCGGCCCGACATCCTCTACTCCAACGGCGATGGCTTCGATTACGCCGAGCCCGGCTCCCGCCCGTGGCATGGCGTGCAGTGGCTGGAAAATCTCGGCGGCGGCCGCTTCAAGTACCACCGGGTGGGCGACCTGCACGGGGCCTACAGCCCCATCGGGGTCGACCTTTACGGGACGGGGACCACCGACATCGTTGCGGTCAGCGGATTCAACGAGTGGAAGGACCCCGCGGCCGAGTCGCTCGTGGTCTTCAAGAACGACGGCCATCAGAACTTCACGAAGCATGTGCTGGCGCTCGTGCCGACCCACTTCATCACCGTCTACGCGGCCGATCTCGATGGCACGGGGCACCCGGTGCTCATCACGGGCGGCTTCCACGCCTATCCGCCATACGTCAACATGAGCCGGGTCAGCATCTGGCATAGAAGGTAAGGGGTCAGGCTGTTACTTGTTAAATCGGCAGCCGATTTAACAAGTAACAGCCTGACCCCTT
>CAZGOX010000144.1:0-3442 GCA_964527955.1 uncultured Opitutaceae bacterium
GCGGGAAGCCTAGGATGCGGACTTCCCCCCGCCCGTCTCGTCCACGACCACAAATACGGTCGAGCCATGCGTCCAGAGCTTGAGAAGGGTCTTCTTGTCAACGGCCTTGGCACTGAGATCAACGGCATCCTGGGCGTTGCGGACGGGGTGCCGGTCGAGTTCGAGAATCACGTCGCCGGCCTGGAGTCCGGCGCGGGCCGCGGCCGAGCCCGGGTCCACATTGGTGATCAGGGCTCCCTTGAGACCCTGGGGAATTTCGGCCCGCTGGCGGGTATCCGAGTCGATGTCCCCCACGGCCACTCCATTGAGAACGCCCGTGTCGTCGCTGTCGGCGACGGCCTCGGCTTTGTTCGGCCCTGGGCGCTCGGAAGCCATGGCGGTCAGGTGCTCGATCCTGCCGTTGCGCAGGACGTCCAGGTCGATCTTGGATCCCGGTGCGAGGTCGGCCACGGCCAGCTGGACCTTGGTCGGATCGGTGACTTTTTCCCCGTTCATGGACGTGATCACGTCCCCGGACTGCACTCCCGCCTTGGCAGCAGGACCATTGGGCAGGACCTCGGCCACGAGCGCGCCGTCGCGGCTCTTCAGGCCGAATGAGTCGGCAAGCTCGGGCGTTATCCGTTGGATGTTTACGCCCAGGAATCCCCGGAGCACCTTGCCGTGCTCGACGAGGTTGCCTGCGACCTGGCTCACCATGTCGGCCGGCACCGCGAGGCCGACACCCTGGAAGCCGCCGCTGTGGCTGAGGATCGCGGTGTTGATCCCGACAAGGCGGCCGTCGATGTCGATCAGCGCCCCCCCGGAATTGCCCGGGTTGATCGCGGCGTCGGTCTGGATGAAGTTTTCATACCCCTTCACATCCGCCAGGATCCCGACCTGCCTCCCGGTCGCGCTCACGATGCCGCTGGTCACGGTCTCGCCGATGCCGAACGGATTTCCGATGGCGAGCACCCTGTCTCCCACCTCGGTCTTGGAGCTGTCGGCAAAGGTGATGGCCGGCAGGTCCTTGGCGTCAACCTTGACGACCGCGATGTCCGTAAGCGGGTCCCGCCCGACGACCTTCGCGGGGAATTCCCGGCCGTCGGAGAGGGTCACGGTCAACGTGTCGGCGCCGTCGACGACGTGGTTGTTGGTGACGATGTAGCCGTTGGAGCTGATGATCACCCCTGAGCCCAGGCCCGCCGTCGGGCCCTGGGGGGCCTGGGGAATCCTGCCGCCGAAGAACTGGCGAAACATCGGGTCATCGAAGCCAAAAGCCTGCGGGGCGTCGGAGGAGGCGTGCTTCGGCTTGGCTTCGGTGGTGATCTTGACGACGCTGGTCGAGACGCGGCCGACCACGCCGGCGAAGCTTGCCGGCTCGGGGCGGTCCCGCTCGACGGGCCGGTCGTCGTGCTTGAGCGCAAGGGAGCCATGGTCGCCCTGCTCGGCGCCGCGGAGGCAGGCTAGGGCGGCTGCAAACGCAAGGACACCCGCGGCGAGGGCCGCCAGGCGGATTGTCGGGGACGGAATCGGAATGGTTTTCATGGGCATGGGCGCAAGCATGCCACACCCCGCTGTCCGCGACCTTTCCCGAACATTACAGAATGGAAATTCGGCCGGCTCCCGCGCACTATAAGTCCAACCGACGAAGGCGCAGCGAGTTCGAGACAACCGACACCGAACTCAGGCTCATGGCCGCACCGGCGATCATGGGGCTCAGGACAAGGCCAAAATGCGGATAGAGCGTTCCCGCCGCGATGGGAACCCCGATCAGGTTGTAGGCAAACGCGAAAAGAAGATTCTGACGGATGTTGGACATGGTCGCGCGCGAAAGGCGGATCGCCTTGGCTATGCCGTGGAGGTTGCCGTTCATCAGGGTGATGTTTGCGCTCTCCATCGCCGCATCGGCGCCGGAGCCCATCGCGATCCCGGCGTCGGCGGCGGCGAGTGCGGGCGCGTCGTTGATGCCGTCCCCGGCCATGGCGACCACGGCACCTCCGCCCTTCAGTGAATTGACCCTGGCGATCTTGTCTCCGGGCTCAACCTCGGCCTCGACACGGTCCAGCCCGAGCTGGCGGGCCACCGCATCCGCGGTGCGCCGATTGTCGCCGGTGAGCATCACGAGCTTCAACCCGAGCCCATGCAGCTGCGCGATCGCTTCGCGGGAGGACTCCTTCACAGGATCGGCGACCGCGAGCAATCCGGCCAGACCCTTGTCGACGCCGACAAAAACCACGGTCTTGCCGTCCCGCTGCAGCGCAGCCGCCTGATCGTCAAGTGCGGTGGCATGGGAGACGCCTTCTGCCAAAAGGAAACGCTTGCTGCCGACCACCACCGACCTGCCCCCGACCACGCCGGCTATCCCGCCACCGGTAACCGAGCGGAATCCCGAAGCCGGGCTCAGCGCCACCTGCCGCTCCTTGGCTCCCCTGACAACCGCGGTTGCGAGCGGATGCTCGGAGGCGAGTTCAAGGGAGCCTGCAAGCTGGAGAACCCCGTTTTCATCCCAGGCCGGGACGGGGAGCACTTCCGTCAGGCGGGGCTTCCCTTCGGTGAGTGTCCCGGTCTTGTCCAACCCCAGCCAAGTCACCTTTCCCAGGCGCTCAAGGGCATCGGCGTCCTTGAAAAGGATCCCGGACTGGGCTCCGCGGCCAACTCCCACCATGATGGACATCGGTGTGGCCAACCCGAGCGCACAGGGACAGGCGATGATCAACACGGAGACGGCGCTGACGATGGCGTGGGACAGGCGCGGCTCCGGGCCAAGAAAGAACCAGGCGACGAAGGCGGTCGCGGCCGCCGCCGCGACAGCCGGCACAAAAACTCCGGCCACCCGGTCCGCAAGCCCTTGAATTGGTGCGCGGCTGCGCTGCGCGTCGGCCACCATGTGAACGATGCGGGCGAGCAGCGAATCCTCCCCAACCTTGTCCGCGCGCAGGACGAAGCTTCCGGTGGCGTTAAGGGTGCCTCCGGTGACCCGGTCGCCGGCCTGTTTTTCCACGGGGAGGGACTCACCGGTGATCATCGACTCGTCCACGGAGGAGGCCCCCTCCTCGACCACCCCGTCGACCGGAATCCTGCCACCGGGCCGGACGCGCAGACGATCTCCGACGCCGACCTCGGAAAGGGGCACCTCGACATCGCCATCCCCCGCGACCCGGATCGCGGTCGGGGGAGCCAGGTTAAGCAGCGCCTTCATCGCGCTCGATGTCTTCGCCCTCGCGCGCAATTCCAGCACCTGGCCGAGAAGAACGAGCACCACGATCACCGCGGCTGCCTCGAAGTAGACATCGACCGCGCCGTGCATGCGCATGGCCTCGGGAAACACGCCGGGCAGGAGCAACGCCACTGCGCTGTACGTCCAGGCTGCACCCACGCCGAGCGCGACCAGCGTGAACATGTTCCATTGGCGGGTGCGCAGCGACCTCGCGCCGCGCACGAGGAAGGGCCAGCCGGCCCACCC
>CAZGOX010000144.1:3542-6910 GCA_964527955.1 uncultured Opitutaceae bacterium
CCGCGGGGACCTTCGAATTGCAACTGGGCCGTCCAGTCTCCGCCCATCTCGGGCTTTACCATGGCCCGGTACCGCCCCGTGGCGCCCGAGGCGACGACCGTCGCCCCTGAGTGCATGACCATGCCGGGCATGTTCATATCCAGGGCGAACTTGACCGTGCCCACGTCGACGGGCGCGCCGCTCGCGGGATCGAGAAATTCGATCAGGACGTCGGTCCCGGCCAAGCGCAGGCCACCTTCGGTGTCGTACAGGTTCACTGTCAGGCCGTCCGCCGTCCGGGTTGCAAACAAGGTTCCGGTCGGCGCGGCCGCGGCCGCTGCGGGCGCCTGTGCCTTCTGCGATTGCCAATAGAGTGCGGCCCCTGCGGCCAGGACCACCGCCAGCGCGCCAATCGCCGGGAGGTTGCGCCTCCGGACGGGCGCGGCGGCTGCATCGGCGAAACCGAGCGGAGTCTCCGGGCCCCGCGGGTCCGGCAGATGCCGCCTGCGCCAGGACATGTAGATGGCGGGATAGAGCAGGAGTTCGAGGATCGCCGAGGTGATGACACCGCCGATCATCGGCGCGGCGATGCGCTTCATCACGTCGGCGCCGGCCTGGGTCTCGGGGGACCACATGATCGGCAGCAGGCCGAAGAGGATCGCGCAGACAGTCATGATCTTGGGGCGGATCCGCTGGACCGCGCCGTCCATGATGGCGTCGTGCAGGTCGGCCAGGGTGTTCAGGCGCCCGGCGGCCTGGAACTTGTCCCAGGCATGGTCCAGGTAGAGAAGCATGACGACCCCCGTCTCGGCGTCCAGGCCGGCCAGGGCTATCAGCCCCACCCAGACGGCGACGCTCAGGTTGTAGTGGAGCAGGTACAGGAACCAGAAGGCCCCGACGAGGGAGAACGGCACCGCAAGCAGTACGATCGCCGTCCGCGCCGCCGACTTCGTGTTCATATAGATCAGGACAAATATGATGAGCAGCGTGAAGGGAATCACGACAGCGAGCCTCTGTTCCGCGCTCTTCATGTACTCGAACTGGCCGGCCCATTGGGTGTAGTAGCCGGGCGGAAAGTGGACGCGCTGGGAAATACGGGCGTTGGCCTGCTGGACATAGCCGTCGATGTTGTCGGTCGTCACGTCGACGAACACGAACCCGACCAGCTGGCCATTCTCGTCGCGGATGGAGGGCGGCCCGGTGCGGTAGGACAGGTCTGCAATCTCGCCGATGGGAATCTGCGCCCCGGTCGGGGTGGGGACGAGGACCCTTTTCAGGGAGTCGAGGTCGCTTCTATAATCCCGCGCATAGCGGACGCTGATGGGGTACCGCTCCCGCCCCTCCACCGTGGTTGCAATGGTGTTGCCGCCGATGGCCGCCTCGATGACGTCGTTCACGTCGCCGACCGTGAGTCCGTACCGTGCCGCCGCCTGGCGGTTCACGGTAAAGTCCAGAAAGTAGCCCCCCGTGGTTCGTTCGGCGAAGACGCTGCGGGTGTCCGGCAGGTCGGTCAGCGCCTTCTCGATCTGAATGCCAAGGTCCTGGATCCCGCCCAGGTCCGGTCCGAACACCTTGACGCCCAGCACGGAGCGGAAGCCCGTGGTGAGCATCTCAGTCCGCGTCTGGATCGGCATCCAGAAGATATTGGCCATGCCCGGGGTCTTCAGCCTGGCGTTCATCTCTGCGATGATCCCGTCCCAGGTCATGCCCGGCCTCCACTGGTCGTGCGGCTTCAGCGCAACGACCGTCTCGAACATCGAAAGCGGAGCCGGGTCCGTCGCCGTCTCCGACTCGCCGGCCTTTCCAAAGACCGTCGCAACCTCGGGGATCTCCTTCAGGAGGCGGTCCTGGACCTGCAGGATTCGCGTGGCTTCGCCGATGGAGATGCCGGGGACGGCCGTGGGCATGAAGAGGATAGTCCCCTCGTTCAGCGGCGGCATGAATTCGCTGCCGAGGCGGCGGAACGGGATGACGGTCGCCGCAAGCACGATGGCTGCGGACGCCAGCGTGAACCAGCGGTGCCGCAGGACAAAGTCCGCGAAGGGACGGTAGGCCCAGATCAGGAATCGGTTGACCGGGTTTTTCTTCTCCGGCGTGATTTTCCCCCGGATGAGCATCAGCATCAGGACCGGCACCAGGGTCACGCCGAGAAGGGCGGCAAACCCCATGGCAAAGGTCTTGGTGAAGGCGAGAGGCTTGAAGAGCCGGCCCTCCTGCGCGGTCAGGGAGAAGACCGGCACAAAGCTCACCGTGATCACCAGGAGCGAGAAAAACAGCGGCCTGCCCACGCTGCGCGCGGCTGCTATGATGACCTCGACACGCTCCGCCCGATCGGGCTCACGGCCGTGGTCCTCCCGGAAGTGGTCGAGCTGCTTGTGCGCGTTCTCGACCATGATGATCGCGGCGTCCACCATGGCCCCGATCGCGATTGCGATCCCCCCCAGCGACATGATGTTCGAGGTCAGGCCCAGGGAACGCATGGGAATGAACGAGAGGAGGATCGCGATCGGGAGAGTGATGATCGCGACCAGCGCCGAGCGGACGTGCCAGAGAAAGACGAGACAGACAAAGGCGACGACGATGCTCTCCTCGATGAGCTTTTCACGCAGGGTGGCTATGGCCGCGTCGATCAGCTCGCTCCGGTCATAGGTCGGGACAATCTTCACCCCCGCCGGGAGTGAGGGGGCCACCTCCCTGAGCTTCTGCTTGACGCCCTCGATGACGCTGAGCGCGTTCTCCCCGTAGCGCATGACCACAATCCCGCCGACCGTCTCGCCCTTGCCGTCGAGTTCGGCCACGCCGCGGCGCAGGTCCGGCCCCAGGTGGACCAGCCCCACGTTCCTGACGAGGATCGGCGTGCCGTGGTCCAGCTTCAGGGGGATGTCCTCGATGTCGGACAGGCTCTTGATGTAGCCCCTCCCCCGGACGTAGTACTCCGTCGAGGAAACCTCGAACACCTTCCCCCCGACATCGCTGTTGGACGATCGGATCCTCGCGACCACGTCGGAAAGGGGTATGCCGTAGGCCGCCAGTTTGTTCGGGTCGAGGTCGACCTGGTACTCCTTCACAAAGCCGCCGACCGTGGCGATTTCCGAGACTCCTTTCACGGATTCCAGGGCGTACCGCAGATGCCAGTCCTGGAACGAACGCAGCTCGGCAAGGCTGTGCTGGCCGCTCTCGTCGACCAGCGCATACTCGAACACCCAGCCGACGCCGGTCGCGTCGGGGCCGATCACCGGATTCACTCCCTCGGGCAGCGAACCCCGGACGGAGTCCAGGTACTCGATCACCCGGGATCTTGCCCAATAAATGTCGGTCCCGTCCTCAAAGATCACGTAGACAAACGACTTTCCAAACATCGATTCGCCGCGGACGAACTTCACCTTGGG
>CAZGOX010000145.1:0-6866 GCA_964527955.1 uncultured Opitutaceae bacterium
GCCACGAGGGCCTGGTTGTACTGGTTGCCGATGACGGTGATCGGGGAGAAGAAGAAGTTCGACAGGAAGAAGAACTTCACGAGGTCCCCAGCCGCCATCCCGCCGTGCAGCACGCGCCAGCCGCCGAACACGAGCAGCACCGCCACAAAGAACTGGCTGTTCAAGTCGAGGAGCGGCGCGAGGATCGCAGACGCCCGCGCGAGGTCCATGTTGTAGCGGGAATGGTCGGCCAGCAGGCTGCGGAACAGCCCGGAGTTGGTCTCCTGGCGGACAAACCCCTGGGTGACCCGCATGCCGTTGACGGACTCGGCGAGCGTGGCAGTGACCCGGCTAAAGCTCTCCTGGGAGGCCCGCGAGAGCCGGCTGAAACGCATCCGGAAATGGTTGTTCACGGTCCAGAGGATCGGCGCCATGGCGACGACGACGACAAACAGGACGGGGTCGATCCATGCCATGGCGACCGCGGTGAAGACCATCTGGCCGAACTGGATCATGCTGACGAAGAGCACGTCCTGGATGCCCACCCGCATGGCCTCGACGTCGCTGGTCACGCGGCTGATGACGCGGCCGATCTTCGTGCGGTGGAAGAAGCTCATGGGCTGGCGCTGCACCTTGGCGAAGATGTCGGCGCGCAGCCCGTTCACCACGGTTTCGCCGATCTCGAGGGCGAACCTCTGGCGGAAATGGAACATGCCGTCGGTCCAGAGCGCGAGCAGGAGGTAGCCGCCTACCCCGAGGGCAAGGCCCCTCATGTTGCCGGATGTGATCGGCCCCGCGATGATCAGGGTCGCCACAAGGACGAGGGCCGGGAGCTGCATCGACCGGATGGTGCTCAGCACGATGAGCACCCGGAGCTTGCGCCTGACGGGAGCGGCATAGGAGAAGAGGCGGCGCAGCAAGCCCCATTCGAGCGGCTTGAATTGCTCCTCGTCGTAATCCTCGTCGCGCACGTTGCGGATGAGCGTGAGGCTCGCGTTCTTTGCCGGATGGCTCATGGCAGCAGGGGGTCCAAGGGTCCGCCCGACTGGAGCATGCGGTTGTCGACCAGCTGCAGGTCCGCGACCTGCAGGTAGGGCCCGGGAACGCGCATCAACTCCTCGTGGGTCCCGCGTTGGACGATGCGCCCGTCGGCCATGACGACGATGAAGTCCGCTCTCCGGAGCGTGCTCAGGCGGTGGGCCACAATGAACGTCGTGCGGCCCTCGATGGCCCGGTCGAGGGCGTCGAAGATCTCGTGCTCGGTCTCGCTGTCTATGGCCGCGGTCGGGTCATCGAGCAGGAGAATGGCAGGCTCGAGGAGGACGGCGCGGGCGATGGCGAGCCTCTGCCGCTGGCCGCCCGACAGCGTGTTGCCGCTCTCCCCCAGCACGGTCTCGTAGCCCTTCGGAAGGCCCAGGATGAAGTCGTGGGCGGCGGCGATCTTCGCGGCGCGCTCGATCTGGGCCTGGGTGGCGCCCGGGTGCCCGAAGGCGATGTTGGCCGCCACGGTGTTGGAGAAGAGGAAGTTGTCCTGAAAGACCAGGCCTATGTTCCGCCTCAGGTCGTCGACCCGGAGGCGGCGCACATCGATCCCGTCCACGAGCAGCCTGCCCGCGGTCACGTCGTAGAACCTCGGTATGAGGCCCATCAGCACGCTCTTTCCGGCCCCGGTCGCGCCAAGGATCGCGACGCACTGGCCGGGCTTCACTTCGAGATTGATGTCCCGCAGCACCGGTTCATCGGGCGGGCCCCCGGCCGGGCCGGGGCCGGCATAGGTGAACGACACGTTCTCGAACCGCACGGAGCCCTCCAGCCTCGGCCGGGAGACCGCGTCGGTGTCGCTCTTCACTTCGATCGGCGCGTCGAGGATCTCGAACACGCGCCGGGCTCCGATCAGCGACTGCTGGATCGAGTTCACGATGTTGGCCACGTTGTTCACCTGGCCCGAGAACTGGTCGAGGAGGCCGGCGAAGACCACAAGCCCTGTGCCGAGCGGAAGGCGTCCGTGGGCGACCAGCCATCCGCCATAGCCGAGCAGGACCATCATGTTGATCCGCGTGATAAATCCCACGGAGGGTGTGAACAGGCTCAGGCGCCAGAAGATGCCATGCTGCTGGGTGAGCACCGCGTCGTTCGCGGCCGCAAAGCGCGTGCGGTCCTCCTCCTCGCGGCCAAAGCCCTTGGTGACCGCCATGCCCTGCACGCTCTCGGCCAGCGTCTGGACCATGCGCTCAACCAGCGTGCGGTTGCGTGCATAGTCCGGCTGGATCCGGCGCGAAAAGCCCATGGACATGAGCCACAGCAGGGGAGTTGTGGCGAGGCAGGCTACAGTCAGGCCGGGGCTCAGGCTCGACATGTAGACGACATAGAGCACGAGCGAAATGACCATGATCAGGCTCTGGATCAGGACCTGGTCCACGAACATGCGAACCGACTGCACGTCGGAGGTGACCCGCGTGATGATCGACCCGGTGTTGTTTGCGTCGAAGAACCGGAAGCTCAGGCGCTGCAGCTTGTCATACACCACACCGCGCAGGTCGACGACGAGCTTCTGCTGGACGAGGATGTTGACCGAGACGGTGTAGATGTAGTTGAGGACCGCTCGGCAGACCGCCAGTCCGAGGATCATCCCCCCGAGAAGCCCAAGCACCTTCATGGCGGGCCAGGAATCCGGGAGCGCGAAATGGAAGATCGAGGTCCCGGCCACCAGCGGGTGGCTCCCGGGCGGCAAGGTTCGGGCCGCGACCTTCAGGCGAATGTAATCGATTCCGACGCCGGTGAAGTTGAGGCCGAGCAGCCCCATGGTCAGCAGCACCAGCTGGATGCCGAGCACGCCCAGGCAGTGCAGGCGGTACCTCCACGCTAGCCCAAAAAGCCGGACGATCAGGGCCCAGTTCGTGGGCCCGGAGGGTTGGACGGCTGTCGGGGGCTTGGGCATGGCGGGAAACCCCCCAATCCAACGGCCAAACCGGCCGAACGAAAGAAATTACTGAGGAGGCGCCGGGGATCCCCGCTGCTGCATCGCGCGGTCCTCGGCCCGGTCGGCCTCCTCCCGCAACTGGCGCCTGCGCCGGACTTCCGCCGCGACCGCATTCAGCCGCCGGGCGGCATCCGCAGGGTTCATGCCGGGGATGGGGTATTGGGGACCGACCGACCGGTTGGGCATGTTCAAGGCCGGCCCGGACAGGGTCGCGACCTTTGCCTCGCGCAGTGCGATCGTGAACATGGCGCCCGCCGACTCCAGCGTGACCGTGTCCCGGGAGGCATCCGCCGACTTCAGGACGAAGTTGTGGCCGCCCTCATTCAGCGCGACCCACGAGCTGGATTTCTTTTCCGGCTCGTAGATGCAGTACAGGACTCCGTCGCCGGTGGACATGATGCCCCTTAGCTCAAGCGACCCCCCGCCGGCTGCAGCGGCCGGGTTGCCGGCGGCCCCTGGCGGCAGGAACGGCGAGCTCTCGGCGAGCTGCGCGGGCGCCCTTGCGCCGAGCCCCAGCCCCAGGCATGCGGCCATCAACCAGGGGAATGTGCGGCGGAGGCTCATGGGCAGGGTCGTCCAGAGCCTGCAAGACGAACACCGGTTGGTCAAGTTGCGGGGAAGCCCGGCGCGGTCGGCGTTCGGAGGTAGGGACGCGCGTCCCTGCGCGTCCGGATCCGATTTCAGGCCCAGTACGTAGCCCGTCGGTCTGCCTTGAGAGAGCCGATTTTGTCTGGGGCTCTTGAATGGCTCCGATGTATGCCCGGACGGGCGGCCCTTCGACTCGGCCTTCGGCCTCGCTCAGGGCAAGGACGCCCGTCCCTACCTCAGACAGCGTTCGCCCGGGTCTGCCCCTTCGAAGACATTCGGGCCGCCTCCTTTCTACTTGGACGCACGTGCCCCTCCTGACAGGTTCCCCCCGTGCGCAACTTCACACTGGCACTCGTGGCACTCGTCGCCCTCGCCGGATGCGCCCGGCGGGAGGCTGCCGGCTGGCAGGGGTACCTGGAGGGGGAGTACGTGTACGTCGCTTCGCCGATCGCCGGCCGGCTGGAGAAGCTTTTCGTGGACAAGGGCGCGCGGGTGGACCCCGGCGTCCCGCTGTTCGCACTCGATGACAGCTCGGAGTCCGATGCTCGGCGCGAGGCGGCCGGCCGCCTGGCTTCCTCGCTGGCAAGGCTGGAGGACCTGAGGAAGGGGTCGCGGCCGACGGAGATCGCGGGCCTTGCCGCCCGGCTTCAGAAGGCCCGGGCCGCAGCGGAGCTGTCGCGGCTCGACCTGGCGCGGCAGGAGGGCCTGTTCAGGGACGGGGCGATATCCCAAAGCGACTACGACCACGCCCGGCTGGCGCACGAGGAGGACGAGCGCGCGGTGGACGGGCTGGCGTCGGACCTCGAGACCGGGCGGCTCGGCGGGAGGAGCGATGCGGTCGCCGCCGCCGAGGCCGATGTCAAGGCGGCGCAGGCGGCACTGGCCGCAGCCGACTGGCGTGTCGGCCAGAAGGCCCAGGCCGCGCCCTGCGGGGGACTCGTCTTCGACACCCTGTACCGGGAGGGGGAGTTTGTGGCGGCCGGGAGCCCGGTGGTCGCCCTGCTCCCGCCGGCGAACCTCAAGGTGCGGTTCTTCGTGCCCGAGGAGGAGTTCGGGGCGGTGCAGCCGGGCGGGCGTGTCACCGTGGCTCTTTCGGTCGGCGGGGTGCACCTGGAGGGGCGCGTGAGCTACCTGTCACCACAACCTGAATACACTCCTCCCGTGCTGTACAACCGCGACAACCGGGCGAAGCTCGTCTACATGGTCGAGGCCGAGTTCCCGGGCGGCGCCGGGCGCAACCTGCATCCCGGCGAGCCGGCGTACGTCATCCCGGCCGCGCCATGACCGCCCCGGGGCACGTCATCGACGTGAAGGGCATCACCAAGCGGTTTGACGGCAGGGCCGTCGTCAACGCGGTCGATCTCCGCGTGGAACGGGGCGAGATCTACGGCTTCCTGGGCCCCAACGGCAGCGGCAAGACGACGTTCATCCGCATGCTCTGCGGCCTTCTCACCCCCGACGCGGGGTCGGGCACCTGCCTCGGCTGCGACGTACTCACGCAGCAGGCGGAGATCAAGCGGCAGGTCGGCTACATGACGCAGCGCTTCAGCTTCTACGAGGACCTGAGCCTCCGCGAGAACCTGGACTTCATCGCGCGCGTCTACGATGTGCCGGACCGTGCCGCCGCTGTGGACCGCAGCCTCGACCGGCTGGGCCTTCGCGACCGAAGTTCGCAGCTGGCGGGCCAGCTCTCAGGCGGATGGAAGCAGCGCCTGGCCCTCGCGGCCTGCCTGATCCACGAACCCCGTCTTCTCCTGCTCGACGAGCCCACGGCCGGCGTGGACCCCAAGGCGCGGCGGGACTTCTGGGACGAGATTCACGGGCTGGCGGCCGCCGGCCTGACGGTGCTGATCACCACCCACTACATGGACGAGGCCGAGCGCTGCCACCGCCTCGCCTACCTCGCGTACGGCGAGATCCTGGCCCGCGGGACGGCGGCCGAGGTCGTGGCGGCCGCGGCGCTGACCACCTGGCGGGTGACCGGGCCAAACCTGCGCCAGCTGGCCGACTCCCTGCGCGGGCGCGACGGCGTCGAGCAGGTGGTCGCATTCGGGACCACGCTGCACGTGAGCGGTTCCGACGCGGCCCGGCTCGATGCCAGCATTGCCGCCGTCCGGGACCCCGGCCACGAATGGATCCGGATCGGATCCGGCCTCGAGGATGTGTTCATCAGCCTCATGGACAGGGCTCGCGACAACTTCAGCTGAACCCGGCACGCCATGCACCGCCTCTCCGCCCACAGGCTCTGGGCCGTCATCCTCAAGGAGTTCATCCAGATGAAGAGGGACCGGGTGACGTTTGCCATGATGATCGGCATCCCCCTGATCCAGCTGCTTCTCTTCGGCTTCGCCATCAATTCCGACCCGAAGCACCTGCCGGCCGCGGTCCTTTCCGCCGACCAGGGGCCGTTTGCGCGAACGCTGGTGGCCGCGCTCCAGAACAGCGGCTATTTCGAGATCCGGAGGGACGTCCGCACCGAGGCCGGGGCGGAAAGGCTCCTGAGCCTGGGCGAGGTCCAGTTCGTCATCGATATCCCCGAGGACTTCTCCCGGAAGCTTGTCCGGGGCGAGCGGCCGACCGTGCTCGTCGAGGCGGACGCGACGGATCCCGCGGCCACCGGCCCCGCCCTGTCGGCCGTGCAGGCAATCGGGGCCACCGTGTTTGACCGGGACCTCATGGGGCCCCTCTCCAGGCTGCGCGGCACCCCGGGCCCGGTGAACTTTGCCGTCCACGCGCACTACAACCCGGAGAACATCACCCAGTACAACGTCGTGCCCGGGCTCATGGGCGTCGTCCTCACGATGACGATGGTGATCATCACCGCGCTTGCGATCACGCGCGAGCGCGAGCGCGGGACGATGGAGAACCTGCTGGCGACGCCGGTCCGGCCGACCGAGGTGATGGTGGGAAAGGTGCTGCCGTACATCGCGGTCGGCTATGTCCAGATGACGCTGATCGTGGTCGCGGCCCGCTTCATCTTCAACGTGCCCATGCTCGGCAGCCTGACCCTGCTCTACTCCGCGGCGCTCCTCTTCATCGTGGCCAACCTAGCGGTGGGCATCACATTCTCGAGCGTGGCCACCAACCAGCTCCAGGCCATGCAGATGGCGTTCTTCTTCTTCCTGCCGTCGATCCTGCTGTCGGGGTTCATGTTCCCGTTCCGAGGCATGCCGGGATGGGCGCAGTGGGTGGGCTCCTGCCTTCCCCTCACCCACTTCCTGAGGATCGTGCGCGGCATCCTGCTGAAGGGGAACGGGCTCCCGGAGATCGCGCCGGAGCTCTGGCCGATCGCGCTCTTCGTGGCCGTGGCGATGACCGT
>CAZGOX010000146.1:0-5219 GCA_964527955.1 uncultured Opitutaceae bacterium
AGCTGGCCGACGGCCCCCGCAGTGTCATCCTCGAGCAGGTGTCCAACGGCATCGCTGTCCGCATGGCCGTCCTCTACCTCTGCGCCGGCGGCCAGCCCGAAACCGTGGTGTCCGTCGAATAATTCATGCCCCTGCTCTGGATAGCCAACGCCCGGGTGATCGACCCCGCCGCCAAGCGCGACGAGGTCGGGGACCTTTTCGTCCGCGACGGCCTCGTGGTCCCGGCGCCGACGGCCGTGGACCGCAAGCTGGCCCGGAAGATTGAGGCCGGGGGACTGGTCGCCTGCCCCGGGCTGGTCGACATTCACGTCCACTTCCGCGAGCCCGGGCAGACCCACAAGGAAACCATCGCGACCGGCTCCCGCGCGGCGGCGGCCGGCGGCTTCACGACGGTCGTGTGCATGCCGAACACGAATCCGCCCGCGGACAACGCCGGCACGATCCAGTACATCACGGATGCCGCCCGCCGCGACGCCGTGGTCAAGGTGTACCCGACCGGCGGGATCACCGTGGGCCTGGCCGGCGAGGTCCTGGCTCCCATTGGCTCCCTCAAGCGGGCGGGCGTTGTCGCGATCACGGACGACGGCGACTGCGTCCAGTCGAACGAGCTCATGCGCCGGGCGCTGGAGTACGCGAAAATGTTTGAGATCCCGGTCATGGACCATTGCCAGGACCGCTCCATGACCGGGCACGCGGTCATGAACGAGGGTGTCATGTCCACGCGCCTTGGGCTGCGCGGATGGCCGCACGCGGCGGAGGACCTGATCGTGTCCCGCAATGTGATCCTTTCGGGCTGCACGGGGGCCCACATCCACCTGCAGCACATTTCCTCCCGGCACTCGGTCGAGATCATCAGGAGGGCAAAGGCCCAGGGGCTCCGGATCACCGCGGAGGGCACCCCCCACCATTTTGCGCTCACCGAGGCCGCCCTCGCGGGCTACGACACCAATTTCAAGATGAACCCTCCCCTGCGCACGGAGGCCGACCGTCGGGAGATCATCGCCGGCCTTCGGGACGGGACCCTTGACTGCATCGCGACCGACCACGCCCCGCATACGGATTACGAGAAGGACCGCGAGTTCGACTATGCGCCCAACGGCATCATTGGCCTGGAGACCGCGCTGGCGATTGCGCTCGAGGTGCTGGTGCGCCAGAACAAGTTCAGGCTTTCCCAGGTCGTCGACCTGATGACGCGCCGCCCAGCCGGTGTCCTCGGGCTCGCGGCAGGGACCCTTGCGGACGGCGCGCCGGCCGACATCTGCCTATTCGACCCCGAGGAATCCTGGCGCTACGACGCCAAGGCGGGCTTCAGCAAGTCGAGCAATTCCCCTTGGGATGGCCAGACGCTCAAGGGTCGCGTAAAGACGACCTTGGTCGACGGTCGCATGGTCTTCGACGGCACCCGGATCCTTTGATGCCATCCCCGTGCCGCTTCCCACCGACCGCTCCACCTACGCCATCGGCCTGGAAGTCGCCCTGAGCGCCCTCGGTTTCCTCCTGCTCTGGCGCCTGGCGCTGGGGCCCGCGGCAAGGAGGCGGCCGCATCCGTCCCGGCTCGGTCCCTGGAACGGAAGCGGAAGCGACCTTCTGGTGTTCCTGATCCTGGCGGTGGCGGGCGTGATCGCCGCGTCCCTTGCCGCGCGGCTTCTGCTGCTATGGCGCTCCTGGGACGAAACCCACCGGCTCCTGATCGGAGCGGTGGCCTTTCAGTTCGGCCTCCTGCTGGGGATCGCAGTGTACCACTGCACCTGGAAGCGGCTTTGGAGCGAATCAAGGCCGAGGCCGGCCAGGGCGCTGCTCGACGGCACCGCCACCTTCCTTGCGTCGCTCCCCATCGTCTACGCAGTCACCTTCGCGTGGCAGCAGCTCCTCGGGGCCTTCGGCGTGCAGGTCCAAAGCCAGGACAGCCTGAAGCTGTTTGAGGACCTTCATTCCTGGGCGCTGCGGCTGCTTTTTTCCGGGATCGCCATCGTCGTGGCCCCCCTTGCGGAGGAGCTGATCTTTCGGGCCGGCCTGTTCCGCTTCTTCCGCGGACGCATTCCCTGCTGGATGGCGGTTTTCCTGCCCGCCCTCATCTTCGGCGGCTGCCATTTGCTCCAGGCTCCCCTCCAGAACCTGCCGGAATTCCTGCCCCTTGTGGCCCTCGGGGCGGTCTTCTCCATCGCGTATGAGCGGACCGGCAGCATCGGGACGACGATTGTCGCCCATGCGCTCTTCAACCTGAACACCGTGCTGTTCCTCTGGGCCGGGCTGAACACTTGAAGCTCCGTGCGCCTCTTCACGACACGCCGGGCTGAATCGATCGCCTCCCTGGGCGAGAGGGGGCTCATTGACTCGATCCGCCGCTGGCTCGGCTCCGCGTCGCCGCCGGCCCCATTCGGGATGGGCGACGATTGCGCGGTGCTGCCCGAGACGGGCGGCAGGCTGCTCCTGACCGTGGATCCTGTTGTTTTCGGGCGGCACTTCGATGACTCGATACCGCCCGCCGCCGTCGGCGCGAAACTTCTCAAGCGAAACCTGAGCGACCTGGCCGCCATGGGCGGGCGCCCGACGGCGGCCGTCGTCGCGCTGGCCCTCGACCCCCGCGTGCGCATCCGTTGGCTGGAGGGTTTCCACAGGGGACTGGCCGCGTGCGCCAAGCGCTTCCACGTGCCGCTCGTCGGTGGCGACGTCGCGCAGGCGGATGGAAACCTGGTCGCAAGCCTTACCCTGCTCGGAAGGGCCGCGGGGCCCAGGGTGCTGACCCGGACCGGCGCCCGCATCGGCGACTCCATCTATGTGACCGGTGCGCTCGGGGGCAGCCGCCCCAGCGGACACCACCACGCCTTCTCGCCGCGCCTGGCGGAAGGAGCCTGGCTCGCCTCAACGCCCGGGATTCGCTCGATGATGGATCTGAGCGACGGGCTGGCCAGGGACCTCGCCTCGCTCGCGCCGCCGTCCTCGGAGCCGTCGATTCTCGCCTCGGCCATCCCGCGAAACCGCGGAGCGTCGCTTGCGGCCGCCCTTGGGGACGGCGAGGACTACGAACTGCTTTTCGCGGTGGCGAAGCGGGCGGATCACGCCGCCTTTGAGCGCGCATGGCGCAGGGCTTTCCCGCGCACGCGCATCTCGCGGATCGGTGCCTTTGTGCCGGTCGGCCGCGCGCCGGCCGGCTCCCTCAGACTGTCGGCCTTCCGCGGCTACGAGCACCTGCGATGAATGGGGTGCTCAAGAAGCTTCGCGCCGGCGTTGCCACCGGGTCCGCCGCGGAGACGCAGGAGCTGGGCGCCGCCCTTGCCAAGGCGCTGCCCGCCGACATGGTACTCGCGCTTCACGGCGACCTCGGCGTGGGAAAGACAACCTTCGTGCAGGGCCTTGCCGCGGGATTCGGCATTGCCGGGCCGGTCACCAGCCCCACGTTCGGCCTGTTCAGGCTGTACCCCGGGAAGCCGGGCCGGCCCGGAAGCCGAATGCTGGCCCACCTCGACGCTTACCGGCTGGCCTCCGCGGGGGAGGCCGAGGCGCTGCTGCTGCACGAGTATCTGGTGAGTCCCTGGTGCCTCGCAGTCGAATGGCCGGAGAACATCCCTGCGTGGCTCCCGACCGGCGCATGGCACCTCGAGCTCGGCATCGGCGCGGATGGACTCCACACGCTGCGCCTGCGATGACCTTCAGGTGGCGGGGGTGGCGGGCGGCTCGGCCGTGGGGGCCTCGGGTTCGGGGGTTGGGGGCCGGGATTCCGCCACGGGTTCCGCCGGAGGGGCCGCCGGCTGTTCAGCTGGCCCCACAGCCTGCCCGACCGGGCCTTCCGGCGCCGGCGCAGGCATCTCCGGAAAGTTTTCAGGATCGACCTCGGATGCCTCGACCTCACTGCGCCTCGCCTCGACCACCGGGGGCGAGGCATAGAGGCTGCCGTCGATGAATTCGGTGACGTAGCCCTCGCGCACAAGCCAGAGAAGATCGGCCTGGACCCGAAGCTTTTTCTCGCGCTGTTCCGCAGTCAGCTCGGGCGCCGGGACCGGAGCCTCCCCGGGCACGGCCTCCGCAATCGCCGGAAGCCCCAGGATCTGCCGGAGCAGCTCCCCGGCCTTGATCATCGGATGCTCCTCAACGTGGGCGATCAGGGCGCCGATGTTCTCTGAGAATGTCTGCCCGGGCACCCGGAACTTCCTCTTGACCGCACAGACATAGGACACTCCCTTGGCCCCCTTCTTGAAGATCGTGAAATGCTCGCGCCTGAGCCGACCCCTGAGCGCATTGGCGGTGTCCAGGGGGAAGCGGCGCTGGCGCTCGAGTTCCCCCTCTATGGCGCGCCTGATTTCACCCTGCGGCAGGGTCTCCAGCATGCGGCCGTGCACGCGCAGGGTCGAAACCTGCCGGACAAGCTGGTCCTTGGCGCTCGCAAGGAGAAAGGCCTTTGCGTCCTCAAGCGTATCGAACGCAGGCGCGGGCGGTGCGGGCGCCGGCTCGACGGCCTGCCCCTCCGCCGGGGCGGCGGCGGGCTCCGGGGCCTGCCCTTCCGCAGGGGCGGCGGCGGGCGGCGGTGGCGGCGCAGCCGCGGCGCGCCAAGTGTAACGGGTCACCTTCTTCATCTTGTCCAGCCATTGCTGAACCACGGCTGGATCGCGCACCGACTCGACGCGGGTGCGGTACTCCTCGAGGGACATCCTGCTGATCCTGGCCGCGAAATGCTGCTGCAGGGTCTGGGAGTACCTGTGGTAATTCGGGGGCCCCAGAAGCTCGCCCGTGATGGTGCACCGGTTGACGACCTGGAAGTTCCCCGTCGGAGGGGCAACCTCCACCTCAGCCGAATCGAAGAACATCCCAAGATGCGTCCTCACCGCGTGGGTGACGGCCACGTCCTCCGATTCAAAGGCCAGGCCGTCCGGCACCGACACATGAAACACGGGCTGTTTCGCCGCGGCTTCCACGGCGGCGCCAGTCTGCGCGGGCTCGGACTGCCTGGGTGCAACCGACGCGGTGAACCGCTCGGCCTTGGCGAGCACGGTCCGCGCAATCTCAAAGAGCTCAATGGTCCGGCAGGAAGCCCGAACCGTCTTGGCAAGGGCGGCGAAGCTGGCGTCCTCGGGATAGAAGGTGACGGCATAATACGGGCTCTCGTACGGTAGCCTCCTCTCCTGCTGCTCCTGCCTTCCCGGAAACCGCTGCCTGCGCTCGCCCTCGGCCCCCGCATAACGCGGGCCAGCGGGGTGGTACTCCCCCTGCTCCCGGAACTGGCC
>CAZGOX010000146.1:5319-6837 GCA_964527955.1 uncultured Opitutaceae bacterium
AGCTGGGTCAGGTCGATCTTGTTGAAATCCTTGGGCGGATTCCCCTCGGGAACGTTTTCGTCCATGTAGTCCTACGGTGCTAAAGCGGGCGCGGGCCCGCGTACGGTTGCTTGGTGTCAGCTGGCAGTCTCCCCATACCCCGGCCCATTCGCAAGTGATTTTACCACCCGTTGTCGATGCCCCGGGTGACAAACCAAAGACGAAGCCGGCGGCGGCGCTACTTCTGGCGGCGGGCCCTAAGCGCCAAGCGCAGCATGAAAAGCCCAAAGGCGAGCAACACGAGGCCCCAGTCCAGGTTCACATTGAAGCCGAGCGACCGTTGGTAGATCGCCGGATCGCTGACCAAGCCGTAGGTCACAAGGATCGCACCAAACAGGGAGAAAATGATGCCGATGGGAAAACGCAGGTCGAAGTTCATGGAGCCAAGGGGGTTGAAATCAGGCAAAGACAAGGTTCAGAACCAATGTGGCGGCGAGCACAATGACGCCCAGAACGACGGGGCGCTTGTACCAGGGTTCCCGCTCCTCCGGCAGCCTTGGCGTGAGTGAATAGACCAAGCCCGACAGATCCTGGTCCGTCTTCACCCTGGCCGTGGCCAGCGACACGACAATCGTCACCACCATGCACGTCGTCCATGCGATGATCGCCGTCCAGAAATTCTGGGCCATTTCGCCCGGATAGACGTGGATGACCGTGCCGAGCCAGCCTCCCTTGATACCGGAAACCTCGCCGTAGGGAAGGGTCAGCCCGTGATGAAGGGCAGCGGCCAACATGGCGATAAGCAGCCCGAAGAAGGCCCCGTGCCCATTGGCGCGCTTCCAGAACATCCCGAGCAGGAACGTTGCAAACAGCGGAGCGTTCACAAACGCGAACACCAGCTGGAGGAAATCCATGATATTGTTGAACCTCGCGGCAAAGTAGGCAGCCCCGACGCTCAGGAGCACCCCGAAGATCGTCGCGAACCTGCCCATCCAGAGATAGTGGGTGTCGGACTTTCCGGGAGCAAAGTAGCTTTGGTAAATATCGTAGGTCCAGACCGTGTTGAATGCGGTGACGTTGCCCGCCATTCCCGACATGAACGACGCCATGAGGGCGGTGAAGCCGAGCCCCAGCATTCCGGTCGGAAGGTAGTGTCCAAGCATCATCGGGATCACCATGTTGAAATTTGGGGTGCCATCGGCGCTGGCCGGGAGGGTGAAGCCGCTGTGCAGATCCCGGACGAGGGCGATCGCAATCATCCCCGGGAGGATCACGATGAACGGAAACAGCATCTTCGGAAAGGCTGCGATCAGGGGCGTCCGCCGGGCGGCCGACATGGAGTTCGCGGCCATGGCCCGCTGCACCACGAGGAAATCCGTGCACCAGTAGCCAAACGACGAGACAAACCCCAGGCCCATGGCCAGCCCGAACCACTCGACACCCATGGGATTGGAGGCGGGACTCGCCATGTGCTTCCATGACTCGGTCCAGGTCCCGGGCGCAAAGTGCTGGTCGGTGGCGACGCCCACGAGCTTGGCC
>CAZGOX010000147.1:0-6824 GCA_964527955.1 uncultured Opitutaceae bacterium
GACAACGGCGACTACAGCTGTGTTATGACCACGGGAACCGGTTCAGTGACGAGTGAAACTGCCGGGCTCTGGACGGAATCCGTTACAGACCCAGGTGCCGTCTCCAGTCTTTCCGCGCGGGCATTCGTCGGCTCCGGCGACGACATCCTGATCGGCGGATTCTACATCACCGGGAGCACCTCGGCCACCGTTCTGGTCCAGGCGATCGGTCCTGCCCTCGCGCCAAGTCCGTACAGCGTCAGCGGCACCCTGCAGCACCCGGCGCTCACGATTCACCAGAACCAGAACGGGAAGGATGTGGTCCTCTACTCGAACACCGGGTGGGGCTCCAGCCCCGTGCTCCTGGCGGCCGCCGCAGCCGCCTATGCCCAGCCGGTGCTGCAGCCCGGATCGCCGGACTCTGAACTACTGGTCACGCTCCCCCCTGGGGGCTACACGGCCGAGGTCACCGGGTCCGACGGCGGCACGGGAGTGGCCCTGTGCGGCATCTATCAGCTGCCCTAGAGCGGAGGCCCGAGCGCCTCCGGTGTTGCCCTTGCCGCAGCCGGTTGTACTGGTCATCGCTTCACCATGGCCAAACCGGAGGAACCCAAGGTCATCTTTTCGATGATCGGCGTCTCGAAGAAGATCGAGCGCAAGGAGATCCTTCGCGACATTTCACTTTCGTTCTACTACGGGGCCAAGATCGGGGTCCTCGGGCTGAACGGCTCCGGCAAGTCGTCCCTGATGCGCATCCTCGCGGGCATCGACACCGAGATCGACGGCCGGCTGCATTTTGAGCCTGGCTACGCCGTCGGCCTGCTTGAACAGGAGCCCCACCTTCCGGCGGGGAAGACCGTGCGCGCCTGCGTGGAGGAGGGGGTGAAGCACCTGACCGATCTTGTCGCAGCCTACGATGCCACCTGGGATGAAATCGCCGCGGCCGCGGACGACGCGAAGGATGCCATCCTCAACAGGCAGGGGGAGCTGCAGGAGAAGATCGACGCCCTGGGGGCCTGGGATGTGGCGCCGCAGGTGGAAATGGCGATGGACGCCCTGCGATGCCCGCCTCCCGACCAGATCGTGGACCAACTTTCCGGCGGCGAGCGCCGCCGTGTGGCGCTCGCCCGCCTGCTTCTCAAGAAGCCGTCGATTCTCCTCCTCGACGAACCCACCAACCACCTCGACGCCGAGAGCGTGCAGTGGCTCGAGCAGCACCTGGCACGCTACGAGGGCACGGTGATCGCCGTGACCCACGACCGCTACTTCCTCGACAACGTGGCACAATGGATCCTCGAGCTCGATCGCGGGCACGGTATCCCATGGAAGGGGAACTACTCGTCCTGGCTCGAGCAGAAGCAGCGCCGCGGGGCGGTCGAGCAGCGGACGGAGGACCGCCGCCAGAAGGCGATGGCCCGCGAGTTGGAGTGGATCCGCCAGTCCGCCCGTGCCCGCCAGGCAAAGTCCCAGGCCCGCATCCAGGCCTACGAGTCGATGCTTCAGGCCAACGTGGCGGAGAAGGAGCGGGAATTCGAGATGGCGATCCCGCCGGGCCCCCGGCTGGGTACGCTGGTCGTCGAGGCCCAGGGGCTGGCAAAGTCCTACGGCGACAATCTCCTGTTTGACGACCTGACTTTCTCCCTTCCGCCGGGCGGGATCGTGGGGGTGATCGGGCCGAACGGGGCCGGCAAGACGACCCTCTTCCGCCTGATCATCGGGGCGGAAAAGCCCGACGCCGGTTCCCTACGGGTCGGCGAAACCGTGGCGATTGCGCATGTGGATCAGTCGCGCGACTCGCTGCCGGACGGGTCGACGATCTTCGAGGCGATCAGCGGCGGCGAGGAAATCCTGCGTTTCGGCGGTCGCGAGGTGAACGCGCGCGCCTACTGCTCGCAGTTCGGGTTCACAGGCCCCGACCAGCAGAAGAAAGTAGGCATCCTCTCGGGCGGGGAGCGAAACCGCGTGCACCTCGCCCGGCTCCTGCGCCGCGGCGCCAACCTGATCCTCCTGGACGAGCCCACGAACGATCTCGACGTCAATACGATCCGCGCCCTGGAGGAGGCCCTTGAGAACTTCGCGGGCTGCGCCGTCGTGGTCTCGCACGACCGCTGGTTCCTCGACCGGGTTGCAACGCACATCCTGGCCTTCGAGGGCGAAAGCTCCACCCACTGGTTTGCCGGCAACTACTCGGCCTACCTCGAGGATTTCCGCCGGCGCAAGGGACATGCGGCCGACTCGCCGCACCGGATCAAGTACCGAAAGTTGACCAGGCACTGACCTACGGTTTGCTTCCGCCGCACGGGGACACGGCAGCCGGAAGGTCCGCATGGGTCAGCGTTTCGTAGTCCAGGTTCCAGGAGGTCCTTTCTGAGCGGGTCCGGACCTGCTCCAGGATCAGCCTTCCCGTGTCTGGCAGGGAGACGCCGACTCGGTTGTGGTAGTGGTTGTAGCCGACCTCCCACGTGTCGTACAGGTCGTGGGTTGTGCTGTCATTTGCGCTCACGCCCTGCATCGAACCACTCAACAGCTGGGCTGCCATGAGTTCCATCGCAGGGACGAGGCGCGCCAGGTTTACCGTGTAGACATCCACGCCCTGGTGCCAGGCGACCTCGGCCGCGTGCAGGGCCGACCCCAGCGCAAACTGGGCATGATGGTCGTTGTCGCGGCAGGTTTCCTGGGTCAGGCCGTCCACCCACTTGGCCGGATGGTACCAGATCCTGCCCAGGTCGCGGCGATCTCCCGGCATCGGCCTCGGAAGGGGGCCGTCCGCCGTCAAATAGAAGTACGCCGGGATCCTGACCTTCAGCCTCCCGAGGCCCAGGTTGAATTCAGATTCGTCCTCGTTGAAGACCGCAATCGCCATCATCGCGTCGATCTGGGTCAGGTCGACGTTGCCATTCCAGCGGCTCGCCGTGTTGAGTTCGGGATAGAACACCCTCTTGAACATGGCCTGGAGGTTGCCGACCTCGCCCGGGCTCCAGGCGGGGTCAAGGCGCATGATTTCCGCGGCGGGGGCGAAGACAGCGCCGATCCATCCGGCCTGCAGCCGATCCTGGTCGGTGCCGGCGGTGAACGCGCGAAGGTTCGCCCATGAGTCGAGGATTGCGACGGACCCTTTGGCATAGCCTTCGTCGCCCGTGAAGAACCATAGGAGGGCCTGCGCGTAGGCGGCGATTGCATCGTCCCTGGAAATCCTGGCATCCGGCCCCGTCGAATTGATGGCGGCCAGCCCATGCGGCCCGCGCGCGGCATACCTCGACGCCTTGATCCGATCGAACTCGCCCTTCCAGGGTTGGTCTCCTGCCCCGATCCTCGCCTTCACAAAATCCAGCTCAGCCTGGGAATCGATCGCCCCGGGGTGGACAAACACCATGGCGGACGCCGAGGCGCCTCCAAGACCCGTGGCGATCAACAGCAGGATCAGGGTCTTCACGCCCGGCGAAGCCTGGGTGCTGCGAGTGGTGTCATGTTGAGTACCGTGGAAGGGTTGGCTGCCGGGTCAACCCCGGCGAGAAGCCAACCGTCCAGCTTGTAAATCATCCATATGTCGATCCACTGTCACTCATGACGACACCCCGCGTCTGCTTCTGTCTCGCGACCGTGGCCCTGGTGTTTGCCATGCCGTTCAGGGCCGCTTGTTCCACGGATCCTCTGCCACCAAAGAAGCTCCTCGTCGTATCGGTGACGACGGGCTACCGACACGCATCGATTCCAACCGCCGAGAGAGTCCTGTCCAACCTGGCCGCCCGGAGCGGGAGGTTCACGGTGGACTTTGTCGAGAATCCTCCCGGCATGCCGACCATCCCCCCTCCGCCCTTCCCGGGCCCGGGCCCGGACAATGCCGCGTACGAGGAGGCCCGGGCCCGCTGGCTCACGACGGTGCCGGCCGCGCTCACTCCCTTGAGCCCGGCAAACCTGGCTCGCTACGACGGGGTCGTGTTCCTGAGCACCACGGGCGACCTGCCCCTTCCCGACCGCGACGGCTTTGTCGAATGGGTGCGGCAAGGACACGCCTTCATTGGGGTCCATGCCGCCGCGGACACCTTTCACGACTACCCGGCCTATATTGCGATGCTGGGCGCGGAATTCATGCACCATGGCGCCCAGGTGTCGGTCGACTGCCTCAACCAGGACCCGGCCCACGCCGCGACGAGCGGCCTGCAGGCCAGCTGGACCGTCTTTGACGAGATCTACCTGTTCAAGAACTTCGACGAGGCCTCGGTCCACATGCTGCTCGCCCTCGACCGGCACCCCAACGACAAGACCCCCGGGTTCTATCCGGTTTCCTGGTGCAAGCCGTTTGGGACGGGTCGGGTGTTCTACACCTCGCTCGGCCACAGGGAGGATGTCTGGGATCCGAACTTTTCCGTGCGGAGGAAGAACGCCCCCGAGGTTGCGACCGCCTTCCAGCAGCACCTGCTCGGCGGGATCCTGTGGGCCCTGCAGCTGGCGCCCGGGCAGGACTATTCCTCCCCGTCGAAATAGTCCAAGGGCCCGGAGCGGATGAGGGCGCCCTCGGGGGACCGGACCATCCATTTCCCGCTATCGGGGTAATGGCAGGATTCGCCGATCGGATTGTCCGCGACGACGTAAAGCACGAGATCGCCGTCGCTGTCGTTGATGAGCTGGTGGGGCTGGCCGGGCTCGAAGAGGAAGGCGTCGCCCTCGGCGATGGGCGTCGTCCCGTCCTTGTGCCGGACGGCGCCCGTTCCGGAAATCACGTGGTAGAACTCCCACTGCGCGCTGTGGGAGTGGTAGGGGCAATGGGTCCTTCCAGCGGGAAGCCTGCAGATTTCGACGTCGAAGGGGTGCCGCTTCATCAGGTCGGTCGACTTCGGATCGCGGCCCAGGGCTATGGAAACCTGCTTCCCGGCTCCCTCAAACCTTCCCTTCGGGGATTTCCAGGTCTCCTCGGGAATCTCACGGGTATTGATCTTGTTCATGATCGCCCATGATAGGAATGCTCCCGAAAAGTCGACCTTGGCGGACAGGCCCGTTCCGACGGCAGACTCAGGCCAGCAGGCCGTGGTCCCTGCAAAATGCCCTCAGGTCACCCGGCATAGGGGCCTCAAAGGCAAAGTCGAGGCCCGCGGGCCTGAGGTCGATGGCCTTGCAATGGAGGGCCTGCCGCGGGAGGAGGAGTTTCGCGGCCAAATCGGCTGTCCAGCCGTGCTCGATGAATTCCAGGTAGAGGAGGTCGTCCGGGCCGTAGATCTTGTCGCCGACCAGGGGAAATCCCAGCCACCGGGCGTGGGCGCGAATCTGGTGCTTCCGGCCGGTCTCGGGCGAAACTGCGACGAGCGTGAATCCCCCGGCCACCGAAGTCGGTGTGAAATGCGTGACGGATGGTCGCCCGTCCGGGGTGACCGCCGTCTTGGTGAATACCTGGCTCCCGAGATCGTCTCCAAGGGGCTGGTCCACGGTGACCGGCGCCGTGAGCTCGCCCGTCAGTATGGCGACATAGGATTTCTTGACCGTTCGCCGCTGGACCGCCTTCTGGAGCCGCCCGGCCATGGCAGCGGTCTTGGCCATCACGATGACCCCGCTGGTCTCGCGATCCAGCCGGAAGACCAGGTGGACGGTTTCCAATCCCGTATAGATCCGGGCCGCCCCGACCAGGCTCGAGGCCGGGCCCGCCTTCGACGGATGGCAGACCACCAGGGCGGGCTTGTCGACGACCAGGAGGTCACCGTCCTCGTGCAGGATCCAGCTCCGGAAATCCGCGGGATCGATCAGCGGCACATCCGTTCGCTGGGGACGGGGCGGCCACGCGCAGGCCCTCGGCCCGCGCCATGGCCGATCGCCTGCGGTTGGGTTGGGCATTTGGGAGTCGACTGAGTCTGAATTGGGATCGCGTAAGTCGGGAGGAGCCCGACTCTCAAGCGGCGACGATCTCGAGTTTGACTTTGCACCCCAGCACGGAAGCTGTCCGAGAAATTGTGGATAGGGTGATTGAGGTGTTCTGGCCATCGAGCACGCGATTGATTGCGGCTCGGCTCGTTCCCAGGGCGGCTGCGAGCCGGGAGACGCTGATATGCCGGCGCTTCATCTGTCGGGACAGCGCACTTGCAATGACCTTTTTCAGCGCGGCGGCTTCCACCTCCTCGAAGATGCCCTCCTCGCGGAGAAACTCATCAAAGTTGGCTCCGATGTGCGGATTGAATTTGGACTTCACGTTTTCTCCTTTTGGCCAAATCGCGTTCTTGATCCGGCGTGGTCTTGGTTTTCTTGATGAACCCGTGCAGGAGGATGATCGTTTCGTCCTGGACGAAGAAGATTGTCCGGGCGATGCGGGATGGCAGCCGAGAGCGGACTTCCCAGAGACCGTCTCCGAGTGAATCCACGAGCGGCAATCCCAACGGCCAGCCAAACTGAACGGCCTTTATGTCGCTGCCGACCTGCTTCCGGTCGCCTTCCGGCATCTCTTTCAACCATTCGCGAACGGGCTCGGTGCCCGTTCTTGTCCGGTAAAAGGCGCACGGGAGCGGGCGCGGCTTTGACGTCTTGAATCGATGCATCAAAAAAGATTCATTGTCAAGGGGGTAGCTCCTGCTCCTCTGAGGTGAGGAATCGTGAGCGGGCCCCAAATGTCGGATCCGGCCACAGGCTTTCGAACGGCAGGTGGAAACTCATGTCTAGGAACATAGCAACCGCGGGACTTGAGTATGCCCCACCAATAGCCGACTATCTGCTCGCGCCTCCTATGCCTTCCAGACCAAGAAGTTGGAGATTAATCTCGCTGGTTGCTGCAGCCATTGCCGGCTGCGCAAGTCCCGGATATGTTACCGAACATCCGGTCGACAGCCCGGCGCCGGCGTTGAAGCCCGGGGTGTACAATTTTACGG
>CAZGOX010000148.1:0-6781 GCA_964527955.1 uncultured Opitutaceae bacterium
GGCTTTTCTACGACACGATCAAGGGCGGCGACTACCGCTCCCGCGAGGCCAACGTGCACAGGCTTGCCGAGGTGTCCGTGAACATCATCGACCAGTGCGTGGCGCAGGGCGTCCCCTTTGCGCGGGAGTACGGCGGCCTTCTCGCCAACCGCTCGTTCGGCGGCGCGCAGGTCTCCCGCACGTTCTACGCGCGGGGCCAGACGGGCCAGCAGCTGCTGCTCGGAGCCTATTCGGCCCTTTCCCGCGCGGTCGGGGCCGGCACTGTTCAGTTGCATGTGAACAGCGAGATGCTCGACCTGGTGGTGGTCGACGGCCACGCCAAGGGCATCGTCGCCCGTGACCTGAACACGGGCGTGCTCTCCCGGCATTCGGCCGACGCCGTCATCCTGGCCACAGGGGGCTACGGCAACGTGTTCAACCTCTCGACGTACGCCCGCGGCTCCAACGCGACGGCCATCTGGCGGGCGTACAAGCGGGGCGCCTGCTTCGCCAACCCCTGCTTCACCCAGATCCACCCGACGTGCATCCCGGTGACGGGCGACTACCAGTCCAAGCTCACGCTGATGTCCGAGTCGCTGCGCAACGACGGGCGCATCTGGGTGCCGAAGAACAGGGAGGACTGCAGGAAGGATCCCAACTCCATCGCCGAGGAGTCCCGCGACTACTACCTCGAGCGCATGTACCCGGCCTTCGGGAACCTATGCCCGCGCGACGTGGCTTCGCGCGCCGCAAAGCGCGTCTGCGACGAGGGCCGCGGGGTCGGCGAGACGGGACTCGGCGTGTACCTGGACTTTTCCGAGGCCATAGGCCGCCTGGGGGAGGCAGGGGTCCGCGAGCGTTATGGCAATCTCTTCGACATCTACCGCGAGATCACCGACGAGAACGCCTACAAGGCGCCCATGCGCATCTTCCCGGCCGTCCACTACACCATGGGCGGCCTCTGGGTGGACTACAACCTGATGTCCAACGTGCCCGGGCTGTTCGTCCTCGGCGAGGCCAACTTTTCCGACCATGGCGCGAACCGCCTCGGGGCCTCCGCGCTCATGCAGGGCCTGGCGGACGGCTATTTCGTCATCCCGTACACGGTGGGCGACTACCTGGCCGGCCAGAACCCCGCCAAGAGGCCGTCGACCGAAGCGCCGGAGTTCAGGCAGGCCGAGGCGGACGTGGGCGGCCGCACCGACAAGCTTTTTGCCGTGAAGGGGCGCGAGCCCGTGAGCCATTTTCACAAGCGGCTCGGCAACATACTCTGGGCGGGCTGCGGGATGGCCCGGACCAAGGCCGGGCTGGAGCAGGCCCTGCGCGAGATCCCCGCGCTGCGCGAGGAGTTCTGGGCCCAGGGCCACGGCGTAAACGTTCCCGGGTCCGGCGACAACCTCAACCAGTCGCTCGAGCGGGCGGGCAGGGTGGCGGATTTCCTCGAGCTCGGCGAACTCCTGTGCCGCGATGCCCTCGCCCGCGAGGAGAGCTGCGGCGGACATTTCCGCGAGGAACACCAGTATCCGGACGGGGAGTGCCGCCGAGACGACGCCAATTTCGCCCACGTGGCCGCGTGGGAATACCAGGGCGAGGGCCGCGACCCCGCGCGCCTCGTCGAGCCGCTCAACTATGAATTCGTGAAGATGAGCGTGAGGAACTACAAATGAGCACCGGTGGAACCCAGTCCCGCTCCGTGACCCTGCGCGTCTGGCGCCAGGCCGGGCCGGAAGCGCCCGGCCGGTTCGTCGAGTACCAGGCGAAGGACCTGAACCCGAACATGTCCTTCCTGGAGATGCTCGACGTGGTGAACGACGAGCTGACCATGAAGGGCGAGGAGCCGATCGCCTTCGCGCACGACTGCCGCGAGGGGATCTGCGGCACCTGCTCCCTCGTGATCGACGGCAAGCCCCACGGCCCGCACCGCGGGATCGCCTCCTGCCAGACGTACCTGCGCAGCTTCGAGGACGGGGCCGTCATCACGGTCGAGCCGTTCCGCGCGAGGCCCTTCCCGGTCGTGAAGGACCTCGTCACCGACCGGTCCGCCTTCGACAAGATCCAGCAGGCCGGCGGGTTCATCACGGTCCGGACCGGGGCCGCGCCCGAGGCCAACGTGATCCCGATCCCCAAGGGCGACGCGGAGCTCGCGATGGACGCCGCACAGTGCATCGGCTGCGGGGCGTGCGCGGCCGCGTGCAAGAACGCGAGCGCCATGCTCTTCGTGGCCGCCAAGGTCTCCCACCTGGGCCTGCTTCCCCAGGGCCAGGCCGAGCGGGACCGCCGCGTGCTGGCGATGGTCGAGACGATGGACGGCCTCGGGTTCGGGGGCTGCACCAACCAGTACGAGTGCAGCGCCGCGTGCCCCAAGTTGATTTCGCACGACTTCATCGCCCGGTTGAACCGGGACTACCTCGCGGCCTCGATCCGGTCCGCGCTGAAGCCCGTGGCGCAGGAGGGGTAGTAGGCTCCGTCACCCTTTGGTTGTGGGTCAGTTTGCCTGAAATCGGGTAGGGACGGCCGGCCCCGCGGGTAGGGACGCCCGGCCTCGCGGGTAGGGACGCCCGGCCCCGGGCGTCCGGGCATACCCATGACTCTGACAGATCCAACAATCACGTCCGGATCTGCGAATGTCCCCTGAGTACGCCCGGACGGCCGGGACGGCCGTCCCTACCTCAAAACACCGACAGGGCCTTGGCGCTCTCGAGGACGATCCAGGCCCCGCCCAGGGCGAGGAGCAGCGTGAACGCCTGCTTCGCAACCCTGCGGCCCCGAAGCACGGTGTCCTGAAAATCAGTGTCGAGCGTCTTGCGGTTGTTCATCGCAAGAAAGCTCACGAACCGGGGGTCGCGGAACCTGCGGCGCGGATTCCTGGCCAGCCCCATGCGGATGGCCGGGCGGTGCAGGAGGTTCTTCAGCGCGCGGATCACGGCTGCACGGTAGGATTTTGATGTGGTTTTTTCAAGCAAATATCGACTAGCTGCAGGCCTCCACCCCCGAAAGCCATGCACGCCTTCCATTACGCCGGCCAGGATCTGTGCTGCGAGTCCGTGGACCTGGCCGAGGTTGCGCGCCTGTACGGGACCCCCACCTATGTCTATAGTGCGGGCACCATGGAGGACAACTTCATCCGCCTTCGGGACAGTTTCCAAGGGCTGGACGTGCAGGTCTGCTATGCCCTGAAGGCCAACTACAACCTGGCGGTGCTTCGGCACTTTGCGAATCTCGGCGCCGCCTTCGACTTCACGAGCGGGGGCGAGCTTCGCCGCGTGGCGGCGGCCGGAGGGGACATCGGGCGCTGCGTCTTCGCCGGGGTCGCCAAGACCGAGGCCGAGATCCGGCTCGCGCTGGAGAGCGGCATCCAGTCCCTCCACGTGGAGAGCGAGCCGGAGCTCGTCCGGATCAACCACGTGGCCGGAAAGCTCGGCGTCAAGGCGCCGATCGCCATCCGGATCAACCCGGACGTCGACGCGCACACCCACGCGAAGATCACGACCGGGAAGAGCGAGAACAAGTTCGGCATACCTCTCAGTCAGGCCGCGGCGGCGTACGAGGCGGCGTCCAAGTACCCGAACCTCGCCGTGCACGGCATCCAGATGCACATCGGCTCGCAGATCACCGAGGTAGGCCCCCTGGCCAAGGCGGTCGAGACCGTCGCCCCGTTCGCGGCGGAGCTGAAGGCAAAGTACGGAATCAGCTATTTTTCCATCGGCGGCGGCATCGGCATCGTCTACCAGGACGCGCTGGCGAGCGGTCAGCCGGGATGGTGGGAGGCGCAGCCCGAGGGGAAGAGACCCCTCACGCCGGAGGTGTACGGCGCGGTGCTCGGCCCGATGCTGGCGCCCCTTGGGCTGAAGGTCATCCTTGAGCCGGGCCGTTTCCTGGTCGGCAACGCCGGAGTGCTGCTGACCCGGGTCGAGTACCTGAAGCGCGGCCAGGGCCGGAACTTCCTCATCGTGGACGCCGCCATGAACGACCTCGTGCGCCCGGCGATGTACGATGCCTTCCACGAGATCGTGCCCCTGCACCGGGACACGACGCGCCGCTCGCTGGTCGCGGATGTGGTCGGCGGGGTGTGCGAATCCGGCGACTGCTTCGCGAGGGACCGCCGGCTCCAGGAGGTGGGGGAGGGCGAATACGTCGCCCTGATGAGTGCCGGGGCCTACGGCGAGGTGATGGCCAGCCGCTACAACGCCCGGCCGATCCCGGCGGAGGTGCTGGTCAAGGGACGCGCCTTTGAGCTCGTGAGGGCACGCGAAACGTTTGACCAGATGATCGAGGGAGAGAGGATCCCGGCGTTCCTCCAGTGAGCGGTTGCGAAACCCCATGAACTTCTGTGTTGTCGGCGCGGGCGCCTGGGGCACCGCCTTTTCCCTTCACCTTGCGCGCGTGGGCCGCCCCGTCGCCTTGGTGCCGAGGAGGGCCGGGCAGGCCGCCGCGCTCTCAACCTCTCGCGAGAACACGGACTATCTTCCGGGCGTCGCATTGCCGCAGGCCGTGCGCGTCACCGCCGACCTGGCCTCGGCACTTTCCGGCGCCGATGTGGCCCTTGTCGCAGCCCCGGTCCAGTCCCTGGCGGCCACGGCAGTGCGGATCCGCGAGGCCCTGGGCCCGTCCGGGGCGATGCCCATGGTGATCAGCCTGGCGAAGGGCCTGGAACTTGGCACCCACAGGAGGCCCTCGGAGGTCCTCTCCGCGGAGCTTCCCGGGGCGGTGGTCGGATCCCTTGCCGGGCCGAGCAATGCCGCCGAGGTGGCGCGCGGCCTCCCGGCGGCCATGGTCCTTGCGGCCTCGCTCGCCGGCCCTGCAACGGCGGCGCTGCAGGCGGAGCTGAGCAGCGCGACGCTGCGAGTCTATACAAGCGACGACCTGCCGGGGGTCGAATTCGGCGGCGCCCTGAAGAACGTCTATGCCATTGCGTCCGGCTGTTGCCAGGGGCTCGGGCTGGGAGACAATGCGGGTGCGGCGCTGCTCACGCGGGCGCTGGCCGAGATGGTCCGCGTAGGCGCCGCACTGGGGGCCAGGGCGGAGACCTTTTACGGCCTGAGCGGATTCGGCGACCTCGCGGCGACCTGCCATGGCGCATGGAGCCGCAACCGCGAGTTCGGCCAGCGGATCGGCGAAGGCGGCGCCGTGGCGGAGCTGATCGCCGGGCGAAGGACGGTGGTCGAGGGATACCGGACCACGGAGTCCTTCGCGGGCCTCTGCGCGGCGCGCGGCATCGACGCGCCGATCCTGCGCCAGGTGAACGCCATCCTCTTCGAGGGCAGGAGGCCCGCCGAAGCGCTTGCCGCGCTGATGGCGCGCGAGTTGAAGAGGGAGGCCCGCTGACTTTCATGTCCACACCCACCCCGACCCCCAACCCCCTGGATCGAAGCCACAAGCTTGTGATCTTTGCATCGTCCCTCGGAACCGTGTTCGAGTGGTACGATTTCTACATCTACGGAACGCTCGCGGTATTCTTCGGCAAGCTGTTTTTTCCGCCAGGCAACGAGAGCGCGGCCTACCTGTCCAGCCTGGCGCTCTTTGGCGTCGGCTTCTCCGTGAGGCCCTTCGGGGCCCTGGTGTTCGGCCGGATCGGCGACCTGGTCGGCAGAAAATACACCTTTCTCATCACGATCCTGGTGATGGGGCTGGCGACCGCCTTGGTGGGTCTTTTGCCCACCTACCGCCAGATTGGTTTCCTTGCGCCGGTTTCGCTCGTGTTCCTTCGCCTGGCCCAGGGGCTGGCCCTGGGCGGGGAATACGGCGGGGCGGCGACCTATGTGGCCGAGCACGCCCCACCGGGGAAGCGGGGCTTCTACACAAGCTGGATCCAGACGACGGCGACCCTTGGGCTCTTCCTTTCGCTGGCCGTGATCGGGCTGCTCCGGCTCGCCATGGGCTACCCCGCCGACCCGGCCAACCCGACGGGGCCGACGGCATTCGAGGCATGGGGCTGGAGGATTCCCTTCCTGGTCTCCATCCTTCTGCTCGCGGTCTCGGTCTACATCCGGATGAAGCTCCAGGAGTCCCCTGTCTTTGCGGAGATGAAGGCCGGCGGACGCATGTCCAAGGCGCCCCTGACCGAGAGTTTTGCCCGGTGGGGAAACGCGAAGATCGTCCTGAAGGCGCTTTTCGGCGCGACGGCGGGCCAGGGCGTCGTGTGGTACTGCGGGCAGTTCTACGCGCTCTACTTCCTCACGGCGACGCTGAAGGTCGACTACCTCCACGGGTACATGCTGATCGCGCTGGCGCTCCTGATCGGCACGCCGTTCTTCGTGATCGTGGGGAAGCTCTCCGACAGCATCGGCCGCAAGCCGGTCCTTCTCCTCGGCTGCCTCCTGGCGGTCCTGACCTACCAGCCGATTTTCCACGCGCTTACGCGCAGCGCGAACCCGGCGCTCGAGGCCGCGATCGAGCGCTCGCCTGTCACGCTCCGCACGGTCGACTACCGCGGGCGCCTTGCGCTGACCCTCGAGGCCCTCGGGGACGCTGCGACAAAGATCGTCAGGCCGACCAAGCCCGTGACCGACGTGGACAAGGCGCGGTCCTACCTGAACGGAAAGGGGATCCCCTTCACGCTGGCGCCCGCCCTGCAGGATTCGCCGCTCACGCTTGAGGTGGATGGCAGGTCCGTCGCCGGCTTCGACGCCAAGGCCTATGACCGCGCCCTCGTGGGCACGGGCTACGACAGGATTGTCGACCCGAAGACCAAGTTCGCGGACGCCTCGAGGATCGACAAGCCGAGGGTGGTGGCCCTGCTCACCGTGCTTGTCCTCTACGTGACGCTGGTCTACGGGCCCATCGCGGCCCTCCTCGTGGAACT
>CAZGOX010000149.1:0-6702 GCA_964527955.1 uncultured Opitutaceae bacterium
GCACCGCGTTGACGACGCCGAGGGCCGCGCCGAAACCGACCGCCAGCAGCAGCGCAAGCCCCCAGTTTCCGCCCCACCGCATCAGGCAGAGTGCGACGACATACTGGCTCACCGCGGCGACTGCCGCGCATGAGATGTCGATCCCTCCGGCTATGAGCACCACCAGCAGGCCGGCGGCAAGGATGCCGAGGACCGCGTGGCTCTCCAGGAGGTTCATGAGGTTGCCCGGGGAGCGAAAGCCCGGCGCCGCCGCCGAAAAAAACACGGCGCATACAAGCACGATGACGGCCAGGCGTCCCTCGTGACGGCGGCCCAGCGCTGCGAGGAGCTCACGCATTGACCGCCTCCCTCAATTGATCGTCCGTCACGCCGGCCGGGGCGAACTCCCCCGTGATCCGACCGCCGAGCATGACCAGCACCCGGTGCGACTGCTGCCGGACCTCCTCGACCTCGTCCGAGATCAGGAGGATGGCCAGTCCCTCCGCCGCCAGCTCGTCCATGATGCGATAAAGGCCGGCCCGGGCGCCGACGTCGATGCCGACGGTCGGCGAATCAAGGATCAACACCCGCGGCCGCGTAGCCAGCCACTTGGCGAGCACGACCCGCTGCTGGTTGCCGCCGGACAGCTCCATCACGGGGCGTTCCGCGGTGGTCGTCCTCAACTGCAGCCGCCCGATCCAATGTGCCACGGTGGCTGCGCGCCGCCGCGGCTCGATGAGGCCGAACCACCCGCACAAGCGGTCGAGCACCGTGACGATGGCGTTCTCCGCGATCGACTGGGGCATGACCAGCCCGAGCGAGAGCCGGTCTTCCGACACGTAGCCGATCCCCTCCCGGATCGCGGCGCGGCAGCTGTCCAACGCCACGGGCCTTCCGTCCACAAGGAGTTCGCCGGAATCCGGCCGGCTCATGCCAAAGAGCGTCAATGCCAGTTCGGTGCGGCCCGAGCCCAGGCGTCCCGTGAGGCCCAGGATTTCCCCCGGCCGCACGGCCAGGCTTATGTCCGCATATTCGCCCTCGCGGGAGAGGCCGCGGATTTCCAGCGCCGGCACGATGCCGCCGGCCGGCCGCGCCTTGGTCGCCGCGGCGGGACTCTGCCCGGTGATGAGCCCGGCCAGTTGCGCCCGGCCCATCCCGGCCATGGCAAAGCTGCCGGCGTTGGCGCCGTCGCGAAGAACCGTGACGCGGTCGCCGATCCTCATCATGTCATCGAGCCGGTGGCTCACGAGCACGGTCGCGATGCCCTGGGCCCTGAGGATTCGGATCGATGCGAGCAGGGCATCCGCCTCCTTGTGGGTGAGCGACGCCGTCGGCTCGTCCATGACGACAAGCCGGGCGTCCGTGGCCAGCGTGCGGCAGATTGCGACAAGTTGGCGCGACGCAATCGGGAGCTCGCCCACGGTCTTGTCCAGCGGCAGCGACACGCCGAGGCGGTCCATCACAGCCCCCGCCTCGCGCCGGGCTGCGCGTGCATTGACCAGGCGTCCGGCGTGGCCCGCGTGACGGTGAAAGCAGATGTTCTCGGCCACCGTCAGGTTGGGAAAAAGGGAGAGGTCCTGGTAGATGATCCGGATGCCCGCCGCCTGGGAAGCCGCCGGCGTCAGCCGGGCGTGGGCGATTCCATCGAGCACGATTTGACCGGAATCGGGGGACAGGACGCCGGCGATGATCTTGATCAGCGTGCTCTTGCCGCAGCCATTCTCACCGGCCAGGCAATGGACCTCGCCCGGCCGCACTGCAAACCCAACCCGGGAAAGCGCGCGGGTGCCCCCAAAGCTGCGGCTGACGTCCAGGAGTTCAACAAGGGACGCCGCCATCGAGGATCAGAGCCCGAGCGCGGCAAACTCGTCGATGGTGTCGCGGTTGAGCGAATGGATGCGGTCAAACCGGATCACGTGCCGATCCGCATCCACCTTCGCCCTGCCCAGCCCCGGAATCTCGAACCCGTCGCGGATCGGCGTGCCGTCGACGATCATCTTCGCGACATAGACCAGCGCATAGCCCGCCTCCCGCGGGTTGAAGAAGAAGCCCTCCGCAATCACCCCCTCCTTGAGAAGCTTGCGGCCCTGCGTCGGAGAGAAGCCGCCCACGACCGCGACCTTGCCGGTCAGGCCCCGCTCCCTGACTGCGCGCCCGGCGCCAATCGGGCCCTGGCTTCCGAATGTCAGGATGCCCTTCAGATTTGGATGGGAGAGCAGGGAGTCGGACGTGGTGTTGAAGCTGTCGTCGACGCTTTCGGCCACGCCAAAGCGATCAGCCACAAGGTGCATCTTCGGGAAATGGGCCCGCTGGTAGGCGATGGCCGAGTCGGCCCACAGGTTGTGCAGGGGCACGGTCAGGGAACCGACAAAGACAATGTACTCCCCCTCGCCGCCCATGGCCTGCGCGAGGCGGGTCATGTTCTTTGCGGCGAACTCGTCATTGTCCATCATCTCGAGGTCCCAGTCCGCACCCCTTTGGTTCGGCGATTCATGGGTCAGGACTGCGATGCCTGCGGCCCGGGCGCGGGCGAAGACGGGCTCGAGCGCGGTCGCGTCGTTGGGGACAACCGCGATCACACGGACCTTCCTGGCGATCAGGTCCTCCACCGCGCGAACCTGCTGCGCGGGATCCGCCGTTGTCGGACCGACCATGGATGCATTCAGGTTGGTCTCCATGCCCGCCTGCCGGATGCCCTTTTCCATGACGGTGAACCACGGAATGCCGCCTATCTTGACGACGACGGCGACCTCCTCGCCCGCGGCGTACAGGCGACTCCCGTGGCCTGCCCACAGAAACGAAAGCACGGCCAGGGTTGCCACCCGGAGGGACCGGGCAAGGCGAGTGGGAAAGGTATGGGTCATGGGGCGGAATTTTCGCGGGGCGGCGGGGGGCACCGACTGAAGTTCCAGAACGGAGGGAAAGAGTCTAGCCTGATTTTGTCCCAAGGTTAGGGTGGACGCGGAGCCTGCCGGCCATGATGCTCGCGCGCACCTCCCGCCCCGGACCTCAACCCCCCGTGGCTGCTCCCATGAACACCCGCATTCTCGTCACTGGCTCGACCGGCAAGGTTGGACAGGCGTTCATTCGCCGCGCCCTCGCCTCGCCTCGGCCCGGCGTCACGATTCGTGCGCTCTGCCACCAGCGCCAGCTGCCGCCCGCTCCCGGGCTTGAAGTCGTGCGCGGGTCGATCTCCGACCAGGCGGCTGTCTCGGCGGCAATGGAGGATGCGACCCACGTGCTGCACCTTGCCACGTGCAAGGAGACGCCCGAGGCGATCATCGATGTGGCGGTGAAGGGGATGTTCTGGCTCCTTGAGGCTGCGCGCTCCAGCCCCACGCTCCGGCAGTTCATCCTTATCGGCGGCGACGCCGGGATGGGGCATTTTTTCTATCCCCACCCCGTGCCCGTCACAGAGACGCAGCGCCATAGCGCCTACCCAGGCTGCTATGCCCTCTCCAAGGTGCTGGAGGAGGTCATGCTCGAGCAATACGGCATCCAGTACGGGCTGAACCATTGCTGCCTCAGGGCGCCGTGGATCATGGAAAAGGATGACTTCAGGCTGCAGCTCTCGTTCGGGGCCGACGTGTTCGGCGGTCCGCGCTGGTGCGATCTTGTCGGACCGGACAGGTCGGCCGAGCTTGTGCTGGCCCGCGCCGTGCCGGTCATGCTCGATCCGGAGGGGAGGCCCGTTAAACGCAACTTTGTGCATGTCGACGACCTTATCGGGGCGATCCTGCTCGCGATCGACCACCCCCGGGCCGCCCGCCAGACCTT
Source organism: uncultured Opitutaceae bacterium (assembly GCA_964527955.1). Classification (GTDB taxonomy): domain Bacteria; phylum Verrucomicrobiota; class Verrucomicrobiia; order Opitutales; family Opitutaceae; genus Palsa-1447. The sequence goes on from CAZGOX010000149.1 coordinate 3,757, forward strand.
CAACATCTGCATGGACGAACCCGTGGATTACGCCGAGCTCGGCGCCTACCTGTCACAGACCCGGGGCATGACCCCGGTCGAGATTCGCACTCCCTACCGGTCCACGTGGCTGGACAACGCCAAGGCAAAATTCCTGCTGGGCTGGCGCCCCGCCTACGACCTGCGGAAGCTCACGGACGCGGCGTTTGACTATCAACGCGCGAGCGACGACCCCAGAAAAGTGTGGTATCCCGGGTGATCGAAAGCTTCCCTCGCGGTGCCGGACCGCAATGGTTTTGGTGTTGAAAGCAAGGTCGGGCGATCCGACCTTGCGGAAACAACCCAGCCCCAGGTGAACCGCTTCGACTTTCTCTCGGTCCTCGTCTCGATCATTATCGCGCTGGGGATCTCGCACATACTGGCCAGTGCGGCCCGCCTTATCCGCCGGCGCGGCAAGGTGCGCCTTTACCTGCCAACGACCGTCTGGATGGTGACACTGCTTCTCCTCCAGGTCCAGGTCTGGTGGGTGGCATTCTACCGGCGCGACATCGTTCATTGGACGTTTTTTGGTTTCCTGCTCTACCTCCTGATTCCGATCCTGATCTCGCTGCTCGGCTACCTGCTGGTACCCGAATTTGAACTGGAGGTTGCCGACGATGTGGATCTTGAGCGGGAGTACGGCCACAACCGCAGGTGGTTTTTTGGTTTCCTGGGAGCCGTGGTCATTGTCAGCCTCCTGGAAGACGTCTTGCGCTCGGGACGGATGGACCTGGACCTCAATTCATGCATCCGACTTCTCTTCCTCGGTTTGAGCGCGGCGGGTTTTGCCATCGGAAACCGTCGCGCCCAGTTGCCGGTGGCATTGGTCTTTCTCGGGACGCTGGTGTGCTACATAGGGTTCGTCTTCAGGACGCTTTGAAGCCTGGCCCGCCGCGTGCGGCCGGCGCGCCGTTTCCGCTCCCGCCACATCCCTGCTTATCGATTGCCGCGATGAAACCCAATCTTCCGGTCATGTTCAGGGTCGGCGGGTGCCGCAAGCTGCCGGATGGCTTCGATGATCTCGGTCAACTGTTCGTCGTGGATGCCCACGCGGGAATCAAGTTCGGCCAGTTTTTCGGCGAGCGCCTTGTGATCGAGGACGAGTTTTCGAAGCGCTGCGAAGGCGCGGATCACGACGAGGCTCATTTGTACTGCGCGGGGGCTGTTGAGGACGGTGGCAGCCATGAGGGCACCGTGCTCCGTGAAGGCGAAGGGTCGATAGATTCGGCCTCGATGCCGACGGGCACTCATCGCAAATTGCGATGAGTTAGACGCAACTTCTTCACTTGTAAGCTGAAACAGGAAGTCGCATGGGAAGCGGTTGGCGTTGCGCTTAACCGCCTCGTTCAGGCGAAAAGTTTGCACGCCGTAGAAACTTGCCAGATCTGAATCGAGGAGGACGCGGCAGCCGCGGATGATGAGAATACGAGTCTGGATCTGGTCCAGGGGGATAAGGTTGGAGGGTGGCATCGGGAGGGGACGCCGTGGACTATAGCAAGGGTGGGTGGGCAGAGCTGGGAGGCTTGCTCTGCGGCCGCGTAAGCATAGGCTCTGCGGCTGGTGCACATGGGCCCGGCTTCGTTCAGCCCGGCGGTGCCGGGCTGAAGGGAGCCTATTCTTTGGGCGGGTCCTCCAAAATCGAACGTCCCGACATCGGAAGGAGAAATCATCCCGGGGGGGATGAGGGGACGGTTCCGCCGGCGCGGGCTCATACGGCAAATCTCACACGAACGCCTTTCGGCGTTCGATCGTTGTTCGGAGGCGAATCTCCCCTGATTCGATTCGGAGCGGCGTTCAACCTGGCCCCACTCCTGTGCGACGCAGATGATGAATCACAGGTATTTCGCGAAAAAGATGAAGGCCACCAAACCATCGCCAAGGCCGTGGGCTATCATGCCCGGCAGAAGTTTCCTCCGCCAAAGGGCCACCGCCGTCAGAATGCACCCGATCAGCGCCACCGGAACCAGCCGGGCCCATCCTTGGTAGGCGTGCCCCGCAGTGAAAATGAGCACCTGAACCACGCTGCCGACAACCGGCGAGCCGAAGAGCGCCGTTAACTGACGCTGAAGATAGCCTCGAAAGACGACCTCTTCGACAAAGCCGGCGGTCAGGGCGAGAAAGAGGAACGCAAGGGCCTCGGTTGAGTTTTGGGCCGTCATGGACCTGAAAATCGCGGAGTCGTGGAGCGTCGGCGGAAATACCAGGTTGGAGAGATTGCCAACGGCCACCATCGCCACGAGTGTCGCGAGAACTGCGCCGATATCCTTGAGCGCCTCCCTTCCGCCGGCCCAACGCGCTCCGACAAGGGACTTCAGCGAAACGCTTCCGCGACGTCGGAGACCGTACCAGGCGACTCCGAAACAGGTCCAGAGGAATGTCCCAGACACGAGGCAGAATCGCACGAAAGCTGAGGTGTGCTCCGCTGAACTCGGGGCGACATCCGCCACGGAGAGCGCCGCAGTCCACCCAAGGACGGCGGGAAAGGAGAGCAGGACAAGAACGAGTAGGAGGAAGTTGCCCACGCCCGCGACACCGGTTCGCAGCGTCCAATCCGGCCATTTGCGAGTCATCATCTCACTTTCAAATTCATGGGTTCCGCCCAGTCAACCGCCAACGGTTAAGGGGTGTGTCCCAATCCGGACACAGTTGGAATCGATTCCGGGGTGGGGGAGGGAGAAGGGGTCAGGTTGGGCTTGCTTCCTTCTGCTCCAAGGACTTTAGCAAGGTGGAAGGGGCCTTCGAAAGGCCGAGGGTTGTGCCCGGCCGGGCGGGCCGCCCGGCCCTACCTTCAGAGCGACGTTCAAGGCCCATTTTCTGAGGGGGCCCTTCGACGGAGCTCAGGGCGCCCCAAAATCTTCGCTACGCGAACATTTTGGGGCGGCCAACGGGGTTCGAACCCGCGACCCCCAGATCCACAATCTGGTGCTC
>CAZGOX010000150.1:0-6691 GCA_964527955.1 uncultured Opitutaceae bacterium
GCTTGAGTACCTCGCCCTGAGCAAGATGCGCAAGGCGATGGCGCGCAACGAGGAAGTCCGAACAGCCGAGGAGGTCGAGGAGGATGACCGCATGCGCAGCCGCATGGCGGTCATCCGCGAGTTCATCGAATCGAACCGCAAGAAGGCGGTTCGATAATTCAGCCGTTTTCTTCCTCTTCCTTCTTGGACGCCTCGTCCAGGATGTCGCCGAGGTTCATCATGTCGCCTGCCGTGCGTTTGATGGCCTCGTAGGTCGCCGTCTCGGCCGCAAGCTGTTCGGTGCTGTAGTTGGCGGCCTTGATGGACAAGCCCAGCCGGAGCTCCTCAGGATCGATCTTGATGACGCGGGCGGTGACCTGCTGGTCCGGCTTGAGGTGGTCCTTCACCTTGTCAATCCGGTCCTCGCTGATCTGGGAGATGTGCACAAGGCCGTCGATGCCGTCCTTGAGCTCCACGAACGCGCCGAATGAGGTGACCTTGGTGACCTTGCCCTGGACGACGTCCCCAATCTTGAAGAAGCTGTTGATGTCCGACCAGGGGTCGATGCCGAGCTGCTTCATGCCGAGGCTGATCCGCTGCTGCTGGGGATCGATGTCGAGCACGATTGCATCGACCTCGCCGCCCTTTTCCAAGACTTCCGCCGGGTGGTTCACCTTGCGCGTCCAACTCATGTCGGACACGTGGACCATCCCGTCGATGCCTTCCTCGAGCTCGATGAAGGCGCCGTAGGTCGTCATGTTGCGCACCTTGCCGCGCACCCGGGCGCCGATTGGATAGTTGTGCCGCACCATGTCCCACGGGTTGGGCTCGAGCTGGCGCAGGCCGAGGGAGATCTTCTGCTCCTCCTTCTGGATGCCGAGGACGACTGCGTCGACCTCCTGGCTGACCTTGAGCATCTCGGAGGGCTTGGTGATGCGCTTGGACCACGACATTTCCGTGATGTGGACCAGCCCCTCGACTCCGGGCTCGAGCTCGATGAATGCGCCGTAGGGGACGAGGTTCACGACCTTGCCGTGTATCTTGGCGCCCACCGGGTACTTGCGCTCGATCTCATCCCATGGGTTGCGCGTCGTCTGCTTCAGGCCCAGCGAAACCCGCTCCTTCTCACGGTTCACCTCGATGACCATGACCTGGACTTCCTCACCCTGCTTCAGCATGTCCGACGGGTGGGAGATGCGTCCCCAGCTCATGTCCGTGATGTGCAGGAGGCCGTCCATGCCGTCCAGATCGATGAAGGCCCCGAAATCGGTGATGTTCTTGACCACGCCGCGGCGAACCTGGCCGGGTTGAATGGAGTCGAGAAGGGCGCGGCGCTTGGAGGTCCGCTGTTCCTCGATCAGCTCGCGGCGGGAGAGGACGATGTTGCGCCGCTCCAGGTTGATCTTGAGGACCTTGAAGTCGTACGTCTGGCCGACATACTGGTCGAGATTCTTGGGGGGCTGGATGTCGATGTGCGAGGCCGGCATGAACGCGTCCACACCGATGCTGATGATCAGGCCGCCCTTGACCTTGGCCTTGACGCGGCCGGTCGCAACGGAGCCCTCGGGAAACTTGGTCAGGATATTGTCCCAATTCTTCTTCTGCTCGGCCTTGTCGAACGAAAGGATGGGACTTCCATCCTGGTCCTCGAGTTTCTCGACGAGCACCTCGATCGGGGAGCCGATCTGCAGGTCGCCAATGTCGACAAATTCACTTGCAGGGACGACTCCCTCGGACTTGCCGCCGATGTCTACAACCACCTCGTTCTGGCGGATTTCCGTGATGGTTCCCTGGACAATCGCGCCTTCCTTCAACTTGTCGAAGGACGACTGCGCGAGCAGCTCTTGCATTACTGAACTCATAAGCGTTTTCGGTCGGTCGACACCTGCTCCTGGGCGCCGCCCGCCGTTTTCGGCCCCGCCGAGGCGGAACCGCGGGTTGACGGTTGAACTGTCGTAAAGGCCGGCGGGAGCATCGCGGCGACGCCAGCCTGACCAATAACAATGCCGCGAACGGTCAACCTCTCAGGAAATGGCCAAGGGGGGAAGCTTTATTTCTTGCCGCCTATTCCCTGCTGAATCGCGCGAAAAAACGTCTCGTACAGCGGCGTATCCCGCAGCGGGCTCTCCGTCGCAAACCCCTGGTGGTTCGCCGAATCCCCCTCGACAATCTCCTTGAGCCAGACGCTGACCTCGGTGCCGCCGTCCAGGGTGGGGCCAAACTTTGCCTTGAGGGAAAACTGCTGGGAGCTTCCCTGGGCGTCGCCAGGGGCGATCCCGCTGAGGGCCTCCAGTTCGCCGGTCGCCGGACCCCCGCGGACGTACTTGAAGCCGAGCTGGTCCACGGCCGCCCGGGCGGCAAGGTAGGTCGTCCGCTGGTCCGCGGCATAGCTGCGCACATGCGCCGCCTCCGCCCCGTCGACACGGTCCCGCAGCGAGTCGGGTATCTCGTCGCAACCGGCGCAGAGCATGAGCGAAGCTGCGATGGCCCAAAGAGCCGCGGTGGTAAGCCTGATCATCGGTTTCATGAAAGACTATAGGGGCTGCTGCTGGGATATGCAATGCAGCGTGCCGCGGCCGAGCACAAGCTCCAGGCAGTCGATCGCCACGACCTCCCGTCCCGGGAAGCAATTGGAGAGAATCTCCGCGGCACGGGCGTCCCGGCGTGGCTGGCGGAAGGCCGGCATGAGCACCGCCCCGTTGATGACCAGAAAATTGGCATAGCTCGCGGGCAGGCGCTTCCCGCGAAAATGGCAGGGAGCGGGCATCGGGAGCTCGACCACGTTCAGGCGGCGGCCCGACGGGCTTCGCCAGGCCCCCAGCCGGCGAAGATTCTCCTCAAGGGCGCGATGGTTTGCATCGCCCTTGTCGGACTCGACGGCCGTCACCACACCATTGGCTCCGAAAAACCGGCTGAGGTCGTCGACGTGTCCGTCGGTGTCGTCACCGACGATGCCGTCGCCGAGCCAGAGGATCGAGCCCGCGCCCAGGAAATCCCGGAGATTCCGCTCGATTCCGGAGCGGTCCATGCGGGGATTCCGGTTTCGGTTGAGGAGGCAGGCCTCCGTGGTCAGCAGCAGCCCCGCCCCGTTTCCGTCGATCGAACCGCCCTCGAGCACCATCCGGTTCCTGAACCGGCGCATGCCCAGCGCCCTCGCCGTGAGACCTGGGATCCGGTTGTCGCTGTCGAAGGGATGATACTTGCGGCCCCAGGCATTGTAACTCCAGTCCGTGAGCGCGACCTCTCCGGTGCGGTCATTGCGAATGAAGATCGGCCCATGGTCGCGACACCAGGCGTCATTCGTGGGATGATGGAAGAACTCGACGTTGTTCATCTCGGCGCCGGCGCGATTGATCAGGGCCCGCGCACCGCTCTCCAAGGGGCGGGCAAGATTGATGCGAACCCTTTGACGGCGGCTGATCTGGGCGGCGATTTCCGCAAACTTTCCCGGAATTGGGCGAAACTGCCTCGGCCAGGTCGCCCGTCGGGTGGGCCATGAGAGCCAGACGGCCGCCTGCGGCTCCCACTCCGCGGGAAACCGAAACCCGAGTCCGGTCGGTGTCGGCTTAGTCATGGAATCGCCTGGTGAGGTCCTTGTATGCGTCGATCCGGCGGTCCCTGAGAAACGGCCAGTGCGTTCTGGTGTCGTCGACCTTCCCAAGGTCGATCGAGGCCATGAGGATCCTCTCACCCCGCACGGGAGCCCTGGCCAGGATCTCGCCGCTCGTGCCGGCCACAAAGCTCCTCCCCCAGAACTCCAGGCCCGCCCCGCCCGCGGGGCGTTCCCGCCCCACCCGGTTGCAGACCGCGACGTAGCAGCCGTTGGCCACCGCGTGCCCGCGCTGGATCACCTCCCAGGCGTCATGCTGGCGGGCGCCCAGTTCCGCCTTTTCGCGGGGATGCCAGCCAATGGCCGTCGGATAAAAGAGGATCTCGGCCCCCTGCAGGGCCGCCAGCCGCGCGGCCTCGGGATACCATTGGTCCCAGCAGATCAGGACTCCGATCCTCCCGTGGCGCGTCTGCCATGCCTTGAAGCCGGTATCGCCGGGGGCGAAGTAGAACTTCTCGTAGTACAGCGGATCGTCCGGGATGTGCATCTTCCGGTAGATCCCGAGCAGCGCGCCGTCGGCGTCGATGACGGCTGCGGAGTTGTGGTACAGCCCGCTCGCCCGTTTCTCGAAGAGGGACACGATGACGACGACTTGTCTCCTTGCGGCCAGCTTCTGGAAGGCCTCCGTGGTCGGCCCGGGAATCGGCTCCGCGAGGCTGAACTGGTCGTAGTCCTCGCTCTGGCAGAAGTACCTCGAGCGAAACAGCTCCTGGGTGCACACGATCTGCGCGCCACGGTCCGCCGCGCGCTCCGCCATGGCCAGCGCCTTCCTGACGTTGGCCCCCGGGTCCGCGACGCACGCGTGCTGGAGAAGGGCTATGGCGGTCAATAGACGACCTTGTTCAAGGGGTATTCGACGATTCCCTCGGCACCGAGTTCCTTGAGCCTCGGGATGATTTCCCGCGCGACGCTCTCGTCGATGATCGTCTCTAGGGCCACCCAGTCGGGGTTGCTCAGGGGCGACACCGTCGGGTTGCGCAGCGCGGGGATGGCCTTGATGATGTCGGAAAGGGACGCCTTCGGCGCATTCATCTTGAGGCCCACCTTGGACTCCGCCTCCAGGGCGCCGCGAAGGAGGAGGGCGAGGGTCTCGATTTTCCGGCGCTTTGCCGGATCGGCCCAGCTCTTCTTGTTCGCGATCAGCTTCGTGTTGGTCTCGAGCAGCGTGTCGACGATCCTGAGCTTGTTCGCGCGAAGGGAGCTTCCTGTCTCGGTGATGTCCACGATCGCGTCCACGAGGTCGGGAACCTTCACCTCGGTGGCTCCCCAGGAGAACTCCACCTCCACGGGGATGTTCTGGGCGGCAAAGTACTTCCTCACGGTCCCCACGAGCTCCGTTGCCACGCGCTTGCCGGCGAGGTCCGACGCCTTCCTGACCGTCGAGTCCTCGGGCACGCACAGCACCCACCGCGACTTTTGGACGGAAGCCTTGCTATAGATCAGGTCGCAGACGGTCACGACGTCGGATCCGTTTTCCTGGATCCAGTCGAGGCCCGTCATCCCGCAGTCAAAAAACCCGTGCTCGACGTAGCGGCTCACTTCCTGCGCCCGCACGAACCTCCCATCCAGCTCGGGATCATCGATCGCGGGCCGGTAGGAGCGCGAATTGACGGTGATTTTCCAACCCGCCTTTGCAAACAGGTTGATGGTGGAAGTCTCGAGGCTGCCTTTGGGCAGCCCAAGCATCAGGAGAGGTTTTTTTTCAGACACGCCCCCGATGGAAGCCGTCGACCGGCCGATTGTCAGCTTTTTCTTCGGCTGGCGCTAGAAAAGCTCGGGTTGGTTGTACCGGTCCCGGGCTTCCGCCAACGCCGATCTCATTTCCATCTCCTCAAGCAGCCGGAACAGTTCTGCCGCATTGACTTGCGTCTTTGAGGCGGGGACGGATGGGAGCGCCAGGTTAAGGGTCGTCAGCTTGAGATTCAGCCTGAGGCGCCCGGCGTTTGCGGCGACCAGCTCGCGGAAGCGCTCCGGCTGGAGTTCGCCGGACCGGGAAATCACCCCTTCAAGGCTTCCAAACTCCGCAAGCCACTTCGAGGCGGTCTTTGGCCCGACGCCGGAAACGCCGGGAATGTTGTCCGACGTGTCTCCCACAAGGGCCAGATAGTCCGCTATCCTGGCCGGGGGCACCCCGAACTTCTCCGCGACACCCGCGGCATCCATCCGGCGCCACCCCAGCTTTGGATTCGCGGTGGGCGGTGGCAGCAGGATCTGGATTCTGTCGCCGACGATCTGCGCAAAGTCCTTGTCGGAACTGACGATCAGCACCTCGTGCCCAGCTCCGGCCAGGGCCATCGCCTGGGATGCAAGCAGGTCGTCGCTTTCAACACCCTCCTCCTCCACCCCGACGAGCCCCATCGCCCGTGTGAGGGCCTTGAGCGGCTCTATCTGGCGCTCCAGCGGCTCGGGCATTTCCGGCCGGTTCGCCTTGTACTCGGGATGCAGCGCCAGGCGGTCCTGCGCCCCACCAAGGTCGAAAAAAACGAGGATCGCGTCCGGCTTCTCCTGGTCGCCCAGGCGCCAGATCGACTTCACCCAGCCGTGCAGCGCATTGGTCGGAAAGCCGTCAGCGCGGCTTAGCTCGGGAACGGCGAAGAAGCACCGGTAGGCCAGGTTGAACCCGTCGATCAGCAGGAATTTCATGTGACCCGCGAGGCGACGACCGCCTCCGCAAGGTTGGGCCTGGGAGCCTCCGGCTCGCCGCGCTCGTGGTTGAAGCGCATCGACACTGTCTTTGAGACCCCCCTCTCCTCCATCGTCACACCGTAGATTGTTCCGGCGGCGGCCACCGTCCGCTTGTTGTGCGTGATGATGATGAACTGGGACTCCATCACGAACCGCTTCAGGAGCTCCGTGAAACGGGAGATGTTCGATTCGTCCAGCGGAGCGTCGATCTCATCGAGCAGGCAGAACGGCGAGGGCTTCACCATGTACAGGGCGAAGAGGAGCGCGACCGCCGTCAGGGCCCGCTGGCCGCCGGAAAGGAGGCTGATCCCCTTCAGCTTCGTGCCGGGGGGCTGTGCGACGATTTCGATCCCGCTTTCGAGCACGTCGGCCGACTCCACGAGCTCGAGGGCCGCCCGCCCTCCCCCGAACAGGATC
>CAZGOX010000151.1:0-2622 GCA_964527955.1 uncultured Opitutaceae bacterium
AGGGGCGGTTCCTTCTTGAGTGAGGGGGGCCCGCGTTTCAGAATCACCCACTCGGGTCCGATTGTCCAACCCCGGCATTCCGATTCAAAACCCTCACAGCATTTTCGGTCGGACCGCGATCGCGGTCCTGGTCGCTGCAGTAGCAGCGATGGCGGGGGGGTGCGCGACGGTCCCGGTCTGGAAGCAGCGGCAGGTATCCAAGCCGGACATGGTGTTCAACGACCACGGGGCGTTTGCCTACGGGATGCGCCTCAATTCCCAGGTCGAGCCGGGCTCGGCCGACAACGGGGGCGCGGCAGCGGCGGGCTGCACGGCTTGCAAGTGACCCGGCAAGGATATCGCACAGGGTTGGCGGCCGCGGCTGCGCTTCTCGGATTTGGTGTCGCGGCGCTGCGGGCGGGGGTGACCGGCACCGAGGCGACGATCGAGACGGAAGCGCTCGGGTGTGGCGACATCCGGATGGGGCGGGTGAACCTGATCGCGGACCAGCCGGTGTCGGGCGACACATTCGAGGTCTCGGCGACCCAGGACCGGATCGACATCGATTACAGCCCCTCGCGGGAGGACTTTGTCACACAGCCGGTGCACAGGGCGGAGGAGTCCACGTCCGCGGCCGTCACCTCGCGGGTCGACATCGATTCGAATTTCAGCCCGATGTTCACCGTCGGCGGCTACCGGGGCTACACCGACTACCGGTCGGTCTGGCTCGACGAATTCTACCGGCAGCTGTTTTCCGGGGTGCCGGGATACGAGCCGGTCAGTCCCCGCGGCTGGAACGCCCTGGCCGGCGCAAGGTGGGCGTACGTGCCCGGGGCGGCATTCCTGCAATCGACCTTCATCCTGCAGGACGACACCGTATCGCCCGGCTATGAGCCGCAGATCGGCAAGCCGCTGCTGCGCGGCCTCGAGCACCTGCGCACGTTTGCCGTCCGGGTCTCGACCGAGAATGTGCTCACCCCGACCGTCCGTTCCCTCATTGCGGTGAGCGCCACGGGGACGACGGATCGCGAGAGACGGTACACCGTGCAGGGTTCGCTGAACTGGGCCGTGGGCGAGCGGCTAACCCTGCGCGCGGTCGTGGGCGAGGTCTCCGAGGGCGATGAATTCCACTCGGTCTCGGGATCGGCGGACCTGGAGCGCAATTGGGGAGAACGCTGGTTCGCCGGCATCGCCGTGCGCGGGTACCGGGACGGAGGGGAGGTCGTCGACCCGCTCATTCCGTCGAGTGCGGCCACCGCGCTGCGAACGGTGGACGTGACGGCAAGCGTGCGCTGGCAGGGCGAGCGCGCCGCGTTCCGCCTTGAGGCTGGGCCCTACTGGACGCGCTACGAGCCGGTGGGGCTCGCATCATCGCAGTTCGCGAGCCTGTACCGCGGTCGCGACTGGCGGCATGTGGAGGGAACCACGAGTTGGACCTTTTGATGGTGCGACACCCATGAAGCCAAACCTGTTTCTCCCCATTGCGTGCCTCGGGCTCGCCGTCTTCAGCGCCCCGGTTGCGTCCGCGGACATCCTGACCGTGGGTGGCATCGAGAGCAACTTTGCGGTGGTCGACCACACGACCGGGGCCACGGTGCACCTGGCCGACTTTGCCGGGAAAGTGGTCGTCCTGGACTACTTTGCATACTGGTGCGGGTGGTGCGCCATAGACTCCCCGCTTACGGAGTCCGACATCCAGAAGTACTACCAAGCGCGGGGAGGCAATGCCCACGGGGTGCCCGTCCAGGTGCTATCGATCAGCATCGACCAGACGAACCCGGCGGCCACGACCAGCTTCATCGCCAACGCGGGCGTCGACCTCGCGACCGACGATATCCTGGGCCAGGCATGGGCGCAGAACGAAACCGGCGGAATCCCCACGTACGTCGTCCTCAACGGCGTGGTAGGCGCCGCTGGGATGAAGCAATGGCAGGTGTTGTACACAGTGGCGGGCTACCCCGGCGCCGACCTGCTGCGCCAGGCCATCGACAGCGTGGTTCCCCCGGCGGTCAGCGGCCCGCCCGTCTTCACCACCCAGCCCGTCTCCCAGACCATGGCAGCCGGAAGCACGGTCGTGTTTACGGTCGTCTGCGGGGATCCGGTGAGCTACCAATGGACGTTCAACGGGGTCAATCTTTCCGACGGCAATGGAGTCGCCGGCTCCGCGGGCCCGCAGCTGGTCCTGCAAGGGGTCGGGGCGGGGAACAACGGCAGTTACGCGTGCGTCGTGACCGACGAGGCGGGCTCGACAACGAGTTCTCCAGCCACGCTCCAGGTCGACTCCGTCGGGAGCCCGGCGCAGGTTTCGAGCATATCCGCGCGGGCCTTCGTCGGGACGGGAGACAATATCCTCATCGGGGGCTTCTACATCGTCGGGAGCACATCGGCCACGGTGCTCGTCCAGGCCATCGGCCCGGCCCTGGCCGCGAGCCCTTACAACGTGTCCGGCACGCTGCAGCACCCGGCGCTGGCCATACACCAGTACCAGAATGGGAAGGATGTGGTCCTGTACTCGAACACTGGATGGGGATCGAGCCCCGTCCTGCTCGCCGCTGCAGCATCCGCCTACGCCCTGCCCGTGCTCCAACCCGGGATTCCCGATTCGGAGCTTTTGGTCACGCTGCCCCCGGGCGGATACACGGC
>CAZGOX010000151.1:2722-6639 GCA_964527955.1 uncultured Opitutaceae bacterium
CGCCCGGTCCCGCTAGTAGACCATCGTGAGGATAGAGTGCGCGGGGCTTGAGGCGGTGGCCGCCTCGCCGCCTGCCCACAGGCGGAATGGGAAGCCCTGGTCGGTGGTGTTCAGGACGACGACCGCCGTGCTGCCGTCGGGATTCCTAAACGCGGTCGCGAGCAGGTTGTCGCTGTTGCTGGTCGCGGCGATCCGCCGGGCCCCGGGCCGGATGAACTTCGAGAAATGCCCGAGGTAGTAGAAGGAGTTCATGTAGGTGAGGGCCCCGGTATGCGTGTCGGCGATGACCGGGGAGTAGCAGAAGTTCCCCACGTGGTTCGGGCCGCCGCGCTCGTCGAGGAGCACGTTCCAGTCGGTCCATCCGACGGCCCAGTTGTTCAGGTCCCGCATCACGGAAAGCCCGTATTTCTCGCCCCACTGCCAGTCCTTGATCCGGGCCGCATCAAAGCGCTCGGCGCATCCCTCGCTGAAGAGCAGGTTCTTTTCCGGCCAGGCGTCATGGACCATGCGGACGTTGTCGAAGTGGTCGCCCGCATACCAGTGAAAGGCGGCACCCCAGACGTACTTCGCAGCCTCGGGATCGTCGTACACGGCCTTGGCCCTCTGGTAGATGAGCCCCCGGTTGTGGTCCCAGATCATGAGCCGGACCCCGGAAAGGCCGGCCCTGGCCAACGCGGGCCCGAGGTGATCGCGCACAAAATCCCGCTCCTCGGAGCCGGTGTAGGTGCAGGACTCCCAGGTCTGGGGGGACATGGGCTCGTTCTGCACGGTCAGGCCCCAGATGGTGATGCCCTCCTTGCCGTATGCCTGCACAAATTTCACGAAGTAGCCGGCCCAGGCCTGGGCGCATTCGGGCCGCAGCTTTCCACCGAGCAGCATGTTGTTGGTCGTCTTCATCCATGCCGGCGGGCTCCAGGGGGAGGCGAAGAGCGTGACCGGGCCGCGGGCGGCCGCCATCGCTGCCTTGATGAACGGGATCCTGAAGGCGAAATCGTGCGCGATCGAGAAGTTGCGCAGCGCCGTGTCCCCGGAGGTGTCGTCGTAGGTGTAGCTCGCGCTGGAGAAATCGCAGCTGTGGATGCTGGTTCGGCACAGCGAATAGCCGATGCCCTTGTCCGGGTCGAAGCAGGCGGTGAGGAACTCGCGCTGGCGCTCCGGGGGCAGCTTGGCGTAGGTCTCGGCGGCGGCGTCCGTCAGGGCTCCGCCGATGCCGACCATCGTCTGGAACGACTTGCCGTCGTCGACCATCACGGTGGGGAAGATCTCGTCGGGCTGGGGCAGGGGCTCGAAGGCGACCGGGGTCTTTTCGGCCAGGCGGTCGCCCGTGCCCTCGGCGGTAACGAATACTCGGGACGTGGATGCGGCTTGCATGGGGTTGGGCAGACCAGAAAACGCCAGAGTGGCGCCAAGCGCAAACAACAAGGGGCGGGGTTTCATGTTCGGGGGAGGAGAGGAAAGGGGCCTTCAATACTGCTCGAGTCCCAATGGATTCTTCGCTTCGCTCAGATTGACAAAATGAGGACCTGAATGACAACTCCCCGGTGGGCGCTCGTCTGCGTTCTTGCCGCGGCCCTGGGGCCATGGATGCGTGTGGCTGGCGGGGAGACCGGATTGGAATTCAAGTGGGAGACGATCCTTGGGCCCGCCAGTCCGGAGGTGCGCGGAGACTGGATGAAACAGATGACCTCGTGGCGCGATGCCGAGCGGGCGAAGGTCCACTTTGACGGAAGCCAGTACGACCGGCCCGAATTGAAATGGGCGCAGGCGAGCTTCATCCAGGCCCAGATGATGGTCGAGGACCGGTACTTCTTCGACCCGGTGGCCGGAAAGTACACGGTCGACCGCTACCTGGACGACCTGATCGCCCGCTTTGGAGGAATTGATTCCGTCCTCGTTTGGCCGGTGTACCCCAACATCGGGATCGACAACCGCAACCAGCACGACCTGCTCGCGGATCTTCCCGGCGGGCTGTTGGGCGTGAAGGCCATGGTCGCAGACTTCCACCGCCGCGGTGTCCGCGTCCTGTTCCCGGTGATGCCCTGGGACGTCGGAACCCGGGAGGAGGGGGTTCCGTTGTGGGAGGCGGCCGCCCGGGACATGGCCTTCATTGGCGCCGACGGGGTGAATGGGGACACGATGGCCGGAATCCCGAGGGAGTTCAGGACGGCCTCGGACCAAACCGGCCGATCCATCGTCCTGGAGCCCGAGGTGGGGGTGAGCGACGACGCAGAACTTGGATGGAACCAGATGTCGTGGGGATACTGGGAGTATAAACATGTTCCCGTGGTCAGCCGCTACAAGTGGCTCGAAAGCCTCCATATGGTGAATGTGTGCGAGCGATGGGCGCACGACCGCACCGATGGGATCCAGTCGGCATTCTTCAATGGCACCGGCTATGAGAGCTGGGAGAATATCTGGGGAATCTGGAACCAGTTCACTCCCCGGGATGCCGAGGCGCTCCGCCGCGTGGCGCTCGTGGAGCGGGCGACGGCGTCCTATCTGACCAGCCCGGAGTGGGAGCCCCACGTCCCCGTGCTGCAGGAGAATGTCTTCGCGAGCAGGTTCCCGCGGCAGGGTTCCACGCTCTGGCTGTTGGTGAACCGCGGTCAGTCGGACCTGCACGGCCCACAGATCGAGGTGCCGCTCCAGCCGGCGGCGCGCTACTTCGACCTTTGGAACGGTGTGGAACTCCGGCCCGCGGTGATTGGAAACAAGGCTGTGCTCAGCTTCGACCTGGAGCCGATCGGCTATGGCGCGGTTCTCGAGATCGTCGACGGGAGACTCTTGGAATCGTTTCGCATGCTTATGGCAAGGATGGCCGCACTGGGCGGAAGAAAGCTTGGCAGCTACTCCAACCTCTGGAAGCCCCTCCCCCAGACCCTGGTTGAGATCGTTGCGACGTCCCGACCCGCACAGCCTCCCGAGGGCATGATCCGAATCCCAGGAGGAAGATTCCGGTTCGTGGTGACCGGCGTGGAGATCGAGGGAGGCAACGACACCGGGGTCGATGTGCAGTATCCCTGGGAGGAGGACCCGCGGCGCACGCATGACACGATCCTCGATCTAAAGACATTCTACATCGAGCGGTATCCGGTGACGAACGCGGACTTCAAGGTCTTCCTCGATCAATCGCACTACCGGCCGGCGGACGCGCACAATTTCCTCCGGGACTGGCGGAACGGCACTTTCCCAGCGGGATGGGGGCGAAGGCCCGTGACCTGGGTCTCCATCGAGGACGCGCGGGCCTATGCAAGGTGGGCCGGGAAACGATTGCCCCACGAGTGGGAGTGGCAGCGGGCCGCACGGGGCGACGACGGTCGGCTGGAGCCCTGGGGGACGGAGGGAACCGCGGGTGCGCGGCCGGACTTCGACGGTGGGAGGGTTTTGAGTCCACCCGGCGACGTCGATGCGCACCCAGCGGGCGCGAGCCCTTATGGAGTCATGGACGTGGTGGGAAACGTGTGGCAATGGACCGACGAGTACCGTGACGACCACACACGAGCCGCAATACTCGTGGGCGGGAGCCACTATCGGCCCATGGGCTCGAATTGGTACTTCCCGAGGGTCGACCGGCTCGACCAGCATGGAAAGTACCTGCTCATGTACCCCGGGAAGGACAGGGCGGCGACAATCGGGTTTCGGTGTGCGATGGACTCGGAGTGAGATTTCATGGATTCTTCGCTCAGCCCCGAGCCTGTCCAGGGGCTTCGCTCAGAATGACAAGATGAATGCAAGAATCTTTCTTTTCGTGGCTCTGTCCATTGCGGGCTCTTCCGCCGTTCGCGCGGAGTCGGCGCCCGAGGCCACGCCGCGGGCCATGTACGCCGTGCTGCTCCAGGCGATGAAGGACGGCCCGGCGCTTGGGTTCCAGGGCCGCCTGAAGCTTCTCGACCCGGAGCTGCGCAGGGACCTGAACC
>CAZGOX010000152.1:0-6537 GCA_964527955.1 uncultured Opitutaceae bacterium
GCTGCGAAAGGCCGCATAGTAGTCGATGGACTCGCGCTGGATTTCGTCCAGCGAGTCGATGTTGCGGGAGCGCTCGTCGATTCCGGACAGCCCCATCTGGGCGACGCTCAGCCCCGTGGGATAGTTGTTGTTGATGGCGACGTACCGCCACGGGCTGATGTAGATGTCGACTCCGGACCCGACCGCGTCCCTGGGGCTCGACGGGCCGACGACGGGAAGGATCAGGTACGGACCCTCGGGTATTCCCCAGGCGTGGAGGGTCCGGCCAAAGTCGGCCTGCTGCCGCTCCAGTCCATGCCTTGCCGCCACATCAATCAGTCCGGCAATGCCCACGGTGGTGTTGATTGCGAAGCGGGAAGCCGTCGTACCCGCGGGTCGAAACCTTCCCTCAAGCGCGGCATTCGCAAAGACCACGGGCTCGTCGAAGTTTTTCAGGAGGTTGCGAATCGCATCGCGGGCAGTCTGCGGGAGGAAGCGCACGTAGATCTTGGCGACCGGTTTCAATAGCATGCGGTCGACCAGCTGGTTGAACGCGAAGAGTTCGCGGTTCATGGGCTCGAGCGGATCGTTGTTCGCCCGGGATACGGCTAGCGCAGCGGGGTCGCTGGGCAGGGTGGCGCAGCCCGGCAGGATGACCATCAAGCCGGCAAGAAGGAGGAGGGGCAGGCCCTTCATGCCCCGCCTTCCTTTCCTGTTGGGGTTCGCGGCTCGCCGAGGAAAGCGGGCAGGAAAACAAGTGTGCACACGAGGGTGTAGAACAGGCCAAGGCTCAGGAGTTTTCCCATGGCCGCCATTCCGGGTGAATTCGAGAACATGAGGCTCCCAAATGCGGTGCCGGTGGTCAGGGCGCTGAACACGACGCCGCGCGCCGTGGGCGATTGCAGCAACCCGGGCTCTCCCGAGCGCCACCTGAGGACAAAGTAGATGTCGAATGCGACGCCAATCCCGAGGAGAAGCGGCAGCGTCACGATGTTCGCGAAGTTCAGGGGCATGCCGGCAACGGCGCTTGTCGCAAGGGTCAGCAGGCCCGCGAGAAGGAGCGGGGCGAGGACTGCCACGATGTCACGGGTCCGCCGAAGCACGATCACGAGGAGGAGGGTGATCGCGGCGACCGCGAGAATCCCTGCCGTGGCGAAGGCGCCGATCACAGTTCGGGCAGATTCCTGGATTTCCACGGGCATCCCGGTGGCCCCCGGCGCCACCTGCCGCACGGCGGAGACGAAGGCGCGAAGAGCATCAGGATCCCTGGCGTCACCCCGCGGGAAAACCTGGACCCGGTAGCGGCCGTCCGCCGAAACCCAGTCGTTCCGGACATCGGGCGGGATCGTCCCCAGGGAGACCGGCGCTGCCTGGAGGGCCAGGCGCATGTCGGCCAGGCGGCGGACGGCCCCTCGGGAAATATTGGCGTCCAGTGCAGGCAGGACATCGGCGCCCCGATGGCCAAGGCTGTCGAGCGCGTCGGCGAGTTCCCCGGCGGCGGAATCGCCCTTGGCGGCGAGCTTGCGGATGTCGCCCGAGCAGCGCGCGGCGGCCGCGAGGACATCGACGAACGAGGGAGGATCCTTGGGGCGGCCTGCAGACCATGCCGGCTCGAGGAGGTCCCGTGCGTCGCCGAGGATATCAAGCTTGGCGGCCTGGTCCGCGGGAACAAAGCTCCCGAGCCAGATCACCTGGTTTACCTCGGGCAGTTTTCCCAGGCGCTCCGAAATGCCCGAAGCCGCCTCGGCGGAGGGAGCCAGGACGTCCAAGGTGTAGGGCGTCGTGTCGGGGTCCTTCATCAAGTCGAACAGGGTCTGGACGGATTCGGCCTTCGGATTCTCCAGGTTGATCGGGTCGAAGTCGAAACGGAGTCTCGAGAGCGCAGCTGCCGACGACACCGCCAACAGGCCCGCAATCAGGAACACCCAGCCGCGTCGGCGCACAAGAAGCCGGTCCACGGGGGAAGCCCAGGAAAAACCGGCAGCCTCCTTGAAGCCCGGCGCCTTCACGAGCGCAAGGAGGCCCGGCAGCAGCGACAAGTTGAGCAGAAGGGCGATCAACATCCCGGCGCCGGCAATCAACCCGAGTTCGGACACACCACGGTAGTCGGTCGGGGACAGGGAGAAGAAGCCCACCGCGGTGGCCGCGCCCGCCACCATCAGCGGAGCGCCGACGCCCAACGCCGTCTTCCGGAGGGCATCCGCGATCCCAGACGCCTGGCGTTCGGCAGCGAACCGCGCGCTGAACTGGATCCCGAAGTCGATCGCGATCCCGATAAAAAGCGGAGCAAAGGCGACGGAGATCGGGTTGAACGGCCCGACGGCGACAACCGCAAAGCCGGCGCACGCCACAAGTCCGGCCGCCAGGGTGACAAGGATGGCGGCGACCGTCCTGACCGAACGCATGGCCAGGAACAGCCACAGAACCAGCAGACCGAGCGAAAAGGCCGCGGTCGTGCCGGCGCCCTCGGAGAGCGCGGACAACTGGTCATCGGACAGGGCTACAGGCCCCGTCACCCTGACCCGCACCCCGCTCCCGGGCTCGAGGCCCCCAGCCCTTGAGGCCTCCTTGATGGCTGCGATCGCCTTCCGGCCGGGCTCCACATCCCCAAAATTGAGCGCGGGCTGGGCCAGGACAAACCGGCGCAGCTCCCTCGGGAGCGGTGGACGGTCGCTGAGCAGATTCTGCCAGGAGAGGGGTGCAAACCGCCCGTCAAGCGAGGCGTTGAGCGCCCGGGCGACGGCATGGAAGGGCTTGTCCAAGGCTGGGGGCGCAATTTCGCCGTGGATTGCCCCCTGGGAGAAGAGGTCGAGGGCATCGAAGACCCCGCGCGGGCTGGGATCGGCCCCGAGTTGCCCCAGCATCGGCTGGGCTGTGATCATGGCATCGGCAACCTGTTGCACCTCCGGGCGGGAAAGGTAGAGCAGGCCGTTCTTTCGGAAAAACGGGCTCCCCTCCGGCTCCCGCACGTCGCGGAACAGGTCGGGCCGGGCAGCGAGGCGGCCGGCCAAGTCGGCCGCGGCATCCTCCGTCTGGTCGGGGGTTGCGCCATCGACGACCACGGCCAGGAGATCCTTGTTCTGGGGGAATGCCGCATCCACCTCGGCCGCAGCGACCCGCCAGGGCAGCTTGGGAGAAATCAGGTTGGAGGTATCGGTATCAATTGAGGCGTTCCGGACGACGTGAAAGCCCCCCAAGGCGGCGGCCAGGAGCGCCAAGGCGACCACAATCGCGGCGTTGCGGCGACTGGCCTCCACCAAGCGGACGACCGCCGCCATCACCCTGGATCGGGCAGACATGGTCGGAAACTTGACGAGGGCGGGGCGCAGGATCAATCCTTCCACGCCACTTGTTCGGTGTACCTATGAAGAACGACCTGTTCCGGAAATGTGTTCGTGCAACTGCGGGTGGAATCCTTCTCTCCACCCTCTCGGCGATGGGCCAGACGGCTCCGCCCGCCCCGGACACATCCCCGGACGAGACCGTGAAACTCCAGCCGGTGGTGGTGACGGGTTCGCTGATTCCGACGCTTGCGACCGAAACGACCCAACCGGTCCAGGTCATAGGGCACGAACAGCTGGACGCGACGGGCATCACGACGGACCTGGCCAGCATCCTTCGGACCGCGAGTCCGCTGTTCACGGGCAACGGGAGCCTGGGCCTTGAAAACGCGAATTCGGAGGCCTTTGTGACCCAGGGCGGATCGGCGCTCGACATCCACAACCTGACCACGCTCGTGCTGATCAACGGCAGGCGGGTCGCAAACGATCCGGCCGAAGCCGCGCTGGGCATCCAGTTCGTGGACCTCAACATGATCCCGCCGTCCGCCGTCGACCACATCGAGATCGTCTCCGACGGAGCCTCGGCGCTGTACGGCTCCGATGCCGTGGGAGGGGTGATCAACGTCATCACCAAGTCGAACTACAATGGCTGGGAGGCCGGGCTCAACTGGGGTGAAAGCAGCAACCGCGGCGACTACACCGAGCGCTCGGGCTACCTCACGGGAGGCGTGAGCACCAAGACGGACTCGCTGATGATTTCCGTGGAGGGCACCGAGACGAGCCCGATTCGCATGAGCCAGCGCCCGTATTCGAATCCCATTTACACCACGACCACCTACCCGGGAGTGATCAGCGTCCAGCCGTTCGACGTCTCGTTCGGACCCTTGGGGCAGCCGCAGGTGCAGCCGGGGCAGCTTTCCTACTACCGGTTGAATTCCTCGCTCAACGCCCCCCCGGGAGGTCTGCAGTACTCGATCGACCAGCTTGTCCAGATGGGGGTCTACAACCCGGTGACCCAGCAGCAGCTGCAGACCGGGTACAATGTGGCAAACCAGCAGACGCTCCTGGCGAGCCTCGACCGGAAAAGCATTGTGGCGGATTTTGAGCATCACTTTCCCGGCGACCGGGTGACGGCCTTCGGCGACTTGATCTATTCGCACGACGAGACCCAGTCGTCGGTCGCTGGCCAGTCAATGTCTCCGTACATTTCCGCGCCGTTCACCGATCCCTTCATTTACGGCGGTACGCCCCCTCCCGCCGGACCTGGGGCATTCGTGCCGTACGTGCCCTACCTGCAGCCAACGAGCCCGTTTTCCCCCAACTGGCTCTTCCAGCCCAGCCCGGCGGGCTACACGACCTACCTGGTGAACGCGAACAACCTGTTCTCGCGGTACCCGCTGGTGACCAAGGATAAATCGGATTTCTACAGGTTTGCGGGCGGCCTCAAGGGCGCAGTCAACTCGAAGTACTCCTGGGAAGTCGGCCTCGACCTCAGCCGCTACCATCTGGACTTCACGAGCCCGGGCCAGATCGACACGGCCAACCTGAACGCCGCCCTGGCCGCGGGAACGATCAATCCGTTTGCCATCGTGCAGCCGGCGGGGGCACTTCCGGCGGATGTCATTGGCACGAAGTCGGACATAATGATCAGCACGCTCAGCTCGGTCGACGTCCTCGTACGGGGCACGCCCCTTACGCTGCCGGCCGGCGACGTGAGCTTTGCCGTCGGCGCGAGCGCCACCCGCGAGTCGCTGACCGCGACCCCGGACCTGAACAGCGAGCCGATCGCGCCTGGGCTTTCCATCGCGAGCTGGCTCAACACGGAGTCGCTCTCGCCGTTCTCGGCATCTCGCAACTTCACCTCGGTGTATGGCGAGGTGAAGGTTCCGCTTGTGGGTCCGGCGCAGTCGGTGCCCGGGATCCATGACCTGGCGATCGACCTCGCCGGCCGCGACGACAACTACAGCCAGGTGGGACATTCGGCGGTGCCGACGGTGGGCCTGCACTACGAGCCCGTCGACGGCCAGTTGAGCCTTCGCGCATCCCTGGGACGTTCCTTCGGGGCGCCTGAGCTGGCGCAGCTGTTCGGGGCGCCGATATCCGGTCCGATCCCGCCTTTCACGTACCAAGGATACTACGGCAATACCGCCTCGAGCGCGGGTTTCACCGGAATCAGCGGGCCCAATCCCGCGCTAAAGCCCTTCAAGGCCAATACGTGGGAGACCGGCTTCGACTTCACGCCCCGCGGGGCCCCGGGCCTCGACCTGTCGTTCAACTTCTTTGAGGCCAACGTCAAGGGGGCGATCGGCTACCTGAACCAGGTCAGCATCGTGCAGAGCGTCGAAGACCTTGGACCTTCCTCCCCGTTTGCCCAATACGTCCACGTGGGCAGCCCGGCCGGCCCGGGGGTGACCGGGCCCGGACAGCTGAGCACCGTCAATCCCACGAGCATCTTCGTGCAGGTGCCCCTGATCAACCTGTCGGCGCAGGCGGACAAGGGTTTCGACACAACCCTGTCTTACTCGGTTCAGACCGCCACGTCCGGGAACTTCAGGTTCAACTCAACGGCCACCGTCTGGAACAGCTACCTCCTGCAGGAAATCCCGACCGAGAACTACTACCAGTATGCGGGAACCGCGTCGGGAGGGGGCAGCAGCAGCCAGGGAACGATCCCGCGCTGGCGCACGTACACCACCATCGATTGGAAGCTCGGGGAGTGGGAGGCGGGGATCGGGCACACCTACATTCCCTCGGTGACGGACATTGGGCCCGGCGGGTCGGCGTCCTCGCCCCCGGTGCCCGTTGGGGAGTACCAGCAGTTCGACGTGAACGGGGGCTTCGACTTCAGCCGGAGCAAGGCCGCGCACTGGCTGGGAAAGGCCGAGATCAAGGTTGGTATCAACAACGTGTTCAATAAGATGCCTCCTTCGGCTCCCAATGCGTTTCCCGCGACCAACGCGGATATAGGCGACTACAACGGGCCCATTGGCAGGCTGTATTACGTAGAGGCAAAATATCGATATTAGGGGGGGCCTGTCCGGGACCTGAATGGCCGAAGGTAGGGACGTCCGGCTCGGGCGTCCGGGAGTGCTTTCGGGCCAGTTCGAGGTGCCCGGACGGGCGGGCCGCCCGTCCCTACCCAATAACGCTCGCGAGGGCGTTATTTTTCGAAATGCGCAGGTAGCCAATTTTGGCGTGGAATGACTTAAGTCGGGGCGGGGAGGTGTCGATTGACGCAAGGTGGACCGCCCCATCCTAAGTCTGCAGGGCAAGATTT
>CAZGOX010000153.1:0-2384 GCA_964527955.1 uncultured Opitutaceae bacterium
GGCTGGGACGGCAATCCCGCCCTTTGGTCCGTCAAGGACGGGGCGTTCATTGCCAAATCGGTGGCTCCCGTCTCGACCTCGTTCCTTTTCTCCCAGAAGAACTATACCGACTTCCGCCTGATCCTGTGGACCAAGGTCGTCGAGTCCGAGAATCACGCCGGCGTGTGCCTCTGGGGCGAGCAGGTCCCTGACAAGGATCCGGCCAACCGCTGGGCCTACCGGGGCCTTCTCGTATGCTTTCCCGGCGTATACCTTTGGGATTACAATACCCACGCGGCCATCCCTATCGATCCCGCGGGCCCGGCCTACACTAAGGCAAACGTCGGGCAACACGACTGGGTCAAGGTGGAGATTCTCGCGCAGGGCAACCGCATCCGCGCGGCCTTCAACGGCCGGCAGGTGCTCGACTGGCGGGAGCCCAACCCCGGCAGGCTCAAGGCGGGCCCCATCGGCCTGCAACTCCACCACAACGACCACCCGCAGGAGGTGATCTACAAGGATGTCGTGATCGAGACCTTTCCGAAGGACGACCGGCTGATCACCTTGGCGGAAAAGTAAAAGGCGCCCGGGCCCATGACCTCCGCCAACGCGGCCCAACTTGTCCGCGAAGGAGTCGCAGCCAGGGATGCCGGGCGCGCCGGGGAGGCGTGCCGGCACTTCGAGGAGGCGACCCTCGCGGATCCACGGAATGTCGAGGCGTGGATGCTCCTCGGCATCGCCCTTGCGGGGAAGGGCGACCAGACCCGCGCGACCGCGGTCTTCCTGCGCGCCGCAGGATTGCATCCCGCAAACCCGCTCGTGCATTTCAACCTCGGCCTTCAGCTCCAGGGCCGGGGCCGCCATGGGGAGGCTATCGAATCCTTCCGCCGGGCGATCGCCCTCCATCCTGGCTATTCCGACGCGATGTCCGGACTGGGCTCGTCCCTCAGGAAGCTGGGGCGCGGACGCGAGGCCGCGGCCGAGTTTGCCAGGGCGGCGGCGCTCGACCCAAAGTGGGTGGACGACCTCTTTGGCGTGGGCGACGAACTCCTTTCGTCGCGGGACTACGAGGGCGCCATCGCCGCCCTTGAGCAGGCCCTCGCGATCAGGCCCGGGTTGGTCGAGGCTCGCTGCCAGCTCGGAAACGCCCTCAAGGAGTCGGGCCGGCTCGGCGACGCGGTCGCCGCCTATCGGGGCTGCCTCGCCCTCAACCCCGATTCGGCCCCGCTGCTCAACAACCTTGGGATCGCGCTTCAGGAACAGGGCTTGGTCGAGGAGGCGGTCGCCGCATTCCAAAGGGCCATTGCCGTCGACCCCCATTACGCCGAGGCTTACAACAGCCTTGCTCCCGCGCTCCAGCGCCTCAACCGCCTCGACGAGGCCATCGAGGCCTGCCGCCGGGCGATCGAGATCGATCCGTCCCAGGCTGCGGCCCACACCAACCTGGGCAACGCCTACCTCGCCCTCAACGAGGTCCCGAGGGCGAGCGAGGAGTTCCTGCGTGCGGTGGAGATCTCTCCCTCGGACTGGCGGTTCCGCTCGAACCTGTGCTATGCCTACCTAGCGAGCGGGCGCATGCGGGAGGCGTGGCCCCTTTATGAGGAGAGGTTCACCGCCAACGGCCATGACTTTCTCAGGCGCCTCGACCGGCCCCGTTGGAGGGGCGAGACCGACATTCGAGGCAAGACGCTCTTCATCCATGCGGAGCAGGGTTTCGGCGACACGATCCAATTCGCCCGGTTCGCCGCCGTTTTGGCGCGCCGGGGCGCCACCGTGATCGTCGAGGTCCAGACCCAGCTGAAGGCCCTCTTCGCCTCCCTGGAGGGCGCCTCCGTGGTGATCGGGTCCGGTGAAGCCATGCCTCCGTATGACCTGCACTGCCCGATGCTGAGCGTGCCGCTTGCCCTCGGGACGGATCTCGACTCGATCCCGTGCCCCCCGCCTTACGTCCACGCGGATCCCGTGAAAACCGCGTATTGGGCGGCACGCTTCCCGCGGGATCCCGCCCGACTCAACGTGGGCCTCGTATGGTCCGGCCAGCCCCTCCACAAGAACGACCACAACCGGTCGATGCCGGCCGCCCTCCTGCGCGGGCTCGCCGGCAACCCCGGGGCGCGGTTTGTCTGCCTCCAGAACGAAATCCGAAAGCCCGACAGGGAGGCCCTTGCCTCCCTGCCCGGGATCGCCTGCGTCTGCCCCGAATTGAAGTCCTTCAGCGACACCGCCGCGCTCGTCGCGTGCATGGATCTCGTGGTTTCCGTGGACACCTCCGTCGCCCACCTCGCAGCTGCCATGGGGAAGCCGACCTGGATCCTGCTCCCCTTTGCCGCCGACTGGCGGTGGATGCTCACGCGGGAGGACTCTCCCTGGTATCCGACCGCCCGCCTCTTCCGGCAGCCTTTCGT
>CAZGOX010000153.1:2484-6527 GCA_964527955.1 uncultured Opitutaceae bacterium
ATCCTGGCGTGGTTCTCGGGCGCGATCCCAAGGCCATTGTCCGCCACCTCGACCCGGATCACGTCGCCCTGGAGCTCGACCGACACCCGGATCTCGCCGTCGGAGGGGGTGAACTTGGTCGCGTTTCCAACCAGGTTGGCGACGACCCGACGCAGAAGCCCCGCGTCAAACTCCGCGGGGAACGGGCCGCGTGCCGAAAGGGACAGGGTTCGCGTTCCGGCGTTGATCCTGGACGCGTCCACGGCGGCGCGCACCGTGTCGGCGATGTCGCCTGGCGCAAGCTCGGGCTTGAGCACGCCCGCCTCCATCCGGCTGACGTCGAGCATCTGGTTGATCATCTCGATGATCGTGGCGACGCTTGCCTTCGCGCCGACGAGAAGTCCCGCGGCTCCCGGATCCGAGGTCGGAAGCAACGGCTCGATCAGTTCGAGCGTCATCTGGATGCCGCACAGGGGCGACTTCATGTCGTGGGCGATCATGTGCGTGAGGCTGTCCCGCAGGCGCTCGAGCGCCCGCATGCGCGCGAGGCTCGCGGCCAGCTCCAGCTTCTGCCGCCGGAGTTCCAGGTGGGCCCGGACACGCGCCTCAACCTCCTCGATGTTGAAGGGCTTGGTGACATAATCCACGCCCCCGGCCTGGAACGCGCGCACCTTGTCCGAGGACTCGTTGAGCGCGCTGATGAAAAGCACCGGAATCTCCCGGAGACGTTCGTCCGCCTTGAGGCGCCCGCAGACCTCGAAGCCGTCCATCTTGGGCATGGTGATGTCGAGCAGGATGAGGTCCGGAGGGGCGGCCTGGGCCGCCCGGAGGGCGAGCTCGCCGCTGGGCGCGGGCCGGACCCTGTAGCCCTTCTCCTTGAGCATCTCGGTGAGCAGCCTGAGGTTCGCCGGCGTGTCATCGACGACGATGATGTTGGGCGGGGAACGCGGGGTGTCAGGATTCATGGAGCGCTGCCTTGGTTGGGGTGGGAAGGGACGCGGCGAGGCTGTCGTAGTCGAATTGCTGCGCCAGCGAGCGCAGCTTCCGGGCGGCGGAGGGATCCAGCGCCTTCACCTTTTCGATGAGCCCCAGGACCCGCTCCGCGTCCAACTCGATCGCCGCCTGGCGCAACTCCTCCACAAGCTCATCCGGAAGCTCGCGGGGTGGACTTGCCTCGCCTTCCAACGGCTCCGGCAGAAGGTCGGCCCCGGCAACAGCACGAATCTCCCGGACCACGTCGGAGGGTTCCCCGGCGGGCGCTGGATCGTGCGCCGCGTGGCGCAGGTAGACCACCACCCGGAACACGCTTCCCTTCCCGACCTTGCTGTCCACGGTGATGTCACCGCCCATCAACCGCGCGAATTTCCGGCTGATCGCAAGGCCGAGCCCGGTCCCTCCCCCGTGATTGCGCCCGGCCTGGGCCTGCTCAAAGGGTTGGAAGAGCCGGTTGATGTCGGCGAAGTCTATGCCCGGGCCGGTATCCTCGACCTCCGCCACCGTGCGCCATCCGAACTTGATGCGCGCGACGGACCGCATCCGGAGAGTGATTTTTCCCGAGCTCGTGAACTTGATCGCATTGCCAAGCAGGTTCACGAGCACCTGGCGCAGCTTGCGTTCGTCGCCCAGGACAAGCGCCGGCAACCCCGGCGCCTCAAGGGTGAACCCAAGCCCCTTCGCAGCGGCCGCTGCGGCAAACATGGCCTGCAGGTCCAGCGCCATCCTCCCCAGATCAAAGGGCGCCAGCTGCAGGGTCTGCTTTCCGGCCTCGATCTTCGACATGTCGAGGATGTCGTTGATGAGGCCCAGCAGGTGTTCCCCATTGCCGGCGATGATGCGCAGGTGCTCGCGCTGCCCCTCGGTGAGCCCGGGGTCGCGGCCCATCAGCTGGGTGAAGCCGAGGACTCCATTCAGGGGCGTCCTGATCTCGTGGCTCATATTGGCGAGGAACTCGCTCTTTGCCCGGTTGGCCTTTTCCGCCTTCAGGGCCATGTCCTTGGTCTTGGTGACCGATTCCCGGAGTTCGCGGGTGCGCTCGGCCACAAGCCGCTCCAGTTTGCCATGCTCGCGACGGATGACGTACACCAGCCCCGAAAGCGCCGCCGTCAGCGCGAGGCCCACCAGGAGGGCCCGCACCCCGGAATACCGCGGAACCAGCTGCAGGAACTCGGATCGAGCCCGGGCCGTCACCTGGAAGACCTTGTTGAAGGCGAATACGGGACGGCTGAGGGAGGCACCCGTCGTGCCCGGGTCCTCCGCCGACCACGAAGTGGCGAGCCGCGCGGGCGGGGCATCCTTGCGCAGCATGGACAGCTCAATGGCCGCCGTGTTGTTCGGCAGCACGCTCCCCGTCATGAGGGCCTCCATCCGCACGACGGCCAGGGCAAAGCCCCGGACCCCGCCCGGGTCGCCGGCGGCAAAGACCGGTCGGAAGATGAGGATCCCCTTCTGGTTGCCCGACTCCTGGATCAGCACGACGGGATCCGATGCCGTGGTCATCCCGGTCCTTGCCGCCTCCTCGAGGGCCGCGCGGCGAACGGCCTCCGACCCAAGGTCGTACCCCAGTGCGGGCCCGTTGCCGGCCAAGGGCGCGACCCTGAGCACGGGATAGTACACCGGCCTGCCGGAAGCGGGCACTCGCCTCCCCTGAGCGTCCCTTTGCCAGATTTCGAAGTCAGGCGTGCCCGCGGCGCGGACCGCCTCCTCAAACCGGGCCTTGTCCGGGGCCGCGACCGCGGGGATCCACTCCCAGGCGGACACCACCGGGTTGTTCGTCAGAAAGGAGGTGTATCGGTCAAAGTTGGAGCCGGACTCGTCCCCGCTTCCCTCGTAGAAGTGAGCCAATCCCTCCAGTTCGACGTCCCGGAGGGTGCGCAAGGTCTTTCCAAAGGTCGCCGTGGGGACGGACGCAAGCTGGACAAAGGCCTTGCCCCGCGCCCGGCTCTCGCCCTGGTGGGCGGTCCAGGCCACAAACACCGTCACGGCCAGCCCGCATGCCGCGACGGCCGCAGGGTCGAGGCTCAGCCCGGCCCTCAAGGAGTGGGCGACCGTCCGCGAACGCCACACAACCAGGATGGCCATGAGGGCCAGCGTCAGCAAGGCGGGCGGGACCGCCGCGCGGAAAAGCAGCCGGTTCCACTGGCGGGCGTCAATGTCCATCCCCAGGGCGGCGACAATCACGCCGGCTCCCCGGTAGGCCCCGGAGCACACAATCATGTCGTCCACGCCCTCGACGTACGTGGTCTTGTGGTCGTTTTGCCCGCGCGTGTTCTGGTACTCAAACTCAACCCACCCGCTGCCCGGGGACTTGGCCACGCTTTGGATTTCCCTGCGAAAGAATTTTCCCCCGGACCAATCCTTCCGGTCGATCCAGTTCTTCCCGATCAGCTCCGGCTTTTGCGGGTGGGCCAGCCAGGTCATGGTCCTGTCGTACACGAACACATAGAGGTCCCCCTTGCAGAACTCCCCGTTCGGGTCGTCGACTTCCTTGAGAAACCTCGCCTTGCCGACCCTGTGGTAGGTGTCGACGGCCTTGCGCACCATCGAGTAGGCGTCCGCGGGCGTGGCGAGGCCGTACAGGGCCGTCTGGGGATCGAGGATCGGGACCAGTGCGGAAACCCATTCTCCCCATCGGTCCTTGTAGGGTCCGTCCACGTTGGCGCTCCGCGTCCCGAAAACGCGAAGGCAACCCTCGGGAGCCTCGCCGTAGATTTGCCCGGGAGGCGAGTAGTCCGGCGAATCGACGGGGGCGCTGCCTACGAAGAAGAAGATCCGCCCATCGGGCTTGCGGCCGAGCAGGTACACGAAGCGACAGGCAGGGTTGGAGGCCCGGACCGTCATGATCTGCTCCTTGAGGCGAAGATAGGCCGGATTGCCGGCATCGGCCGCCGTGCCGGTGAGCGCCTTGATGGTATCGCTGTCCACGGTGTCCGCCACAAGCCTCGCCTGGCCGGTCAAGTCCTCGCGCATCTCGCCGTTGACCCGGTCGACCGTCCACCACGTGAAGAGGGAGCCGGCAACAAGCAATGCCAGCAACAGCCCCATGATCATGGGGCTCCGTCCACGGA
>CAZGOX010000154.1:0-6416 GCA_964527955.1 uncultured Opitutaceae bacterium
CCTGGAGGAATTGCGAAAACTAAACCCAGCGTTGAAGGCCATCGTTTCGAGCGGGTACTCAAAGGATGCCGTCCTGTCCAACTACCAAGCCCACGGATACCAGGGAATGGTCTCGAAGCCCTATAGCGCGGAGGATCTTGCGGGCGCCGTCGACAGCGTGCTCAGCGGTGGACGGGCGTAGTGGCTTATTTAGGAACTTAACATAATATCTATTGTGCGATAGTAAGCTATGCAACTGACTGCAAGGCAATATCCCAATCCAGCGACACACCGCATGGAGCCTAGGCTCTCAACAGCTAGACCGCCAGCGGCGGACCGAGCATTTCCTGGCCATGGGTCGCCCAGAGCCGGCGCAACACCTCCTGGTCTTTTGGAATGTTCGGCCCCAAACGGCTCATCTCATGGAAGAAATCCTCCATCGAGCCGGCGGGCTGGAAGAGGACCAGCACCTGCCCCGGCCCTTCGCTGACCATTGCCCAAACGTGCGGGATCATGCGCGGCGCGAAAGCCGAATCGCCAGGGCCCAGCCGAAGGGTATCTTCCCCCACCCGGACGATGAACTCGCCGCGGATTACGTAGAACCATTCGTCCTGGCTGAAATGCCGATGCAGCGCCGGGCCGCCCCGTTGCATCCGCATCGTGTCATAGATGAGGAGGTCGCCGCCGGTATCCTGCGTGGAGACCTTCAGATCGAATCTTCCCCCCATGATGAGAAGCTCCTCGGCGTAGCGGTCCTCCTTCGCTCCCACGCGGAAGCCGCGGGCGCCCCGGGCTGTCGACTCCTGCGCGCCGTAGGCCTTCGCCTTGGCCGCCAAGGCGAGCGCCGCTGCGGCGAACGGCAGCCGGAGAAAGGAACGTCGATCGAGTTCGTGGGGCATGACCAAACGAGCCCGATAGAGCCCTGCTTTCGGGGCGGGTCGACACAAAAACATTGGCTGAATCCGGCAACGGCGATGCGGCAGGCTTCTCAAATGCAATGTCGAGAGACGTTCGACCACGATCCTGGAAGCGGTTATTCGAGAGCCGCTAGGTTTTCGACATCCTGCTAGCCTGGACCTGCGCTTTGGTCAGCTTCACAAAAACCTTCTTCTCCACAAAGCTGACCGTCTCGATTGCTTCTGGCGGGACCAGGATGGGCGCGCCCAGCTGCCAGTGCCCGAGGCCCACGGCCAATTCGTAAATTGTCCAGCTTTCCGGATCGACATGGAATCCGGTCACGTGACCGATCGACCCGTCAGTCGCCTGGATCTTGTAGCCGGTCACCGCCTGGGTGCTCTCCAAATGACGGTCTTCGGGCGGCTCGAGCGCCTTCCGGTCGGCTATATCCTCGGGCAGCGGACTCGCGACAAGCGGTGTGCCACTATACCCCCACATCCGGCCTCCCTGCCAATATGCGGGCCAACCGTAGGACCGGTAGTACCCTTCCTCGAACTGCCGGGAGACGGTCTCGTGCGCGGAAATCAACGGGCTGTCCTCGATCTGCTTCATGCTCAGGTTTACCTGGAGGGCATCCTTGCGCTGGTCGAGCTTCTCGAAGGCGTGGGGCGAGAGCAGAACCAGGCGCCCCGTCAGCCAGGAACCCGTGTCCACGACGACATAGCGGATCACCCAGAGGAGGTCGTCGAAGTAGAAATCACTCACATGCCCGATCGGACCGTCCGTCGCCGAGAGCTTCTTGCGGTAGAGTGCCTGGGTGTCTTGCAACAACGTGGGTTTGTGCGCCGAGATCGGCCGGGCCCCGCTGCGCCCGTCAGGGTCCGGCAACAGAAATGTCGGGATTCAAGGGTGTCTGGCTCCGGGTTTCGACAAGCTCGGCCTCGGCCTCCAGCCAGATGGCCGTGGAGCAGTTATCGGGGCGGCCTTTCTCGATCCACATCTCGTGGGCGCGCTCGGAAATGGATTCGCGGGAGGGCGTGCAGTCCACCGCCGGGGCGGCAGGGTCGTGGATTTTACGGTGGTGGTGGTTTTTCATGGGAAAGCAACCCTACGATACGCCATCCGTCACCCGGTTTCCATGGGGTGTTACCCACCGAACGCCGCCGGTTCAGCGCTTGTCCTCCATCTTCTGTTGGAGGTCATGTGCAACCTTGTTCTTGTGCGAATGGATCCAGCATGTCGCAAAGAGCCCGAGGCCGAGAAAGACAATGACCCCAAGCGCCATTGCAAAATTCACTTTGGTCCCCCACCTGCGCGCGTGGATCAAAGGTTGACCGTCGTTCTTGTCGAATCCCATGCCTGAAAGTTGTTTGAAGCCGACTTGATCACTCACCGCGACCTGACGGACGAGGCGGCTGATGCTACTCCGATGACGGCCGCTTCGCCATGGGGTATTGTCCTGCCCTGGACGGCTTCAGCGGCGAGACGGGGATTTCACCAATAACTTTGTGGATTTGGCCCATGGACCCGACCACGCACTTGGGATATTCTCGGAAGAATGAAAGAAGCTCTCTTGCTCAGGAAAGCGGCAACCTGCGTTGCGTTGCTTATCTCCTTGTCCGCGCCGGTCGCGGCCCAGGTTCCCTCAACACCGCACTCCCCTTCTCTATTGCTGGGGGCGGCATGGTATCCGGAGCAGTGGCCGGAGTCGCGTTGGGAGGGGGACCTGTCGCTGATGGAGGCGGCGCATATCCATCTCGTCCGCGTGGGCGAGTTTGCTTGGAGCAGCCTGGAGCCACGCGAGGGCGACTATGAACTCGATTGGCTCGATCGCGCCGTGCGCGCGGCCGAACGGCACCACATCGCCGTCGTCATCGGCACACCCAGCGCCACCCCTCCCGCCTGGCTGACGGAAAAGTATCCCGAGACGCTTCGCACCATGGCCGACGGGCGCAAGGATGGCCATGGCAACCGCCAGCAGTTCGACTGGTCCAATCACAAGTATCGGGAGTTGGCGGGCCAGATGGCGGGGAAGTTGGCCGAACGCTTTGGGCACGATTCGGACGTGATCGGCTGGCAGATAGACAATGAGTACGCCAACGAGAGCTATGGGGCGGAGACCAGGGCGCAGTTCCAGCAATGGCTGCGCGCAAAATACAAGACGCTTGAGAACCTGAACGCGCGCTGGACGACCGCCTATTGGAGCGAAGCCTACCAGGATTGGGCGCAGATACCGATTCAGGAGGACTCCGGAAATCCGGGTTTGCGCTTGAATTGGAAGGAATTTGTCACCGACACCTGGCGCAGTTATCAGCGCAATCAGATCGATGCGATCCGCGCCCACGCCGATCCCCGGCAGAAGATCACGACCAACATGATGGGATGGTTCGATGCCTACGACCATTACAACGTCGCCCAAGACCTCGATTTTGCATCCTGGGACAACTATGTCGGTTCCGGTCATCTCGACCCGGTTCGCACAGGCGCCACGCACGACCTGACACGGGGTTTCCTCCGGAGGAACTTCTGGGTCATGGAGACCCAGCCCGGCACGGTGAACTGGTCCGCAAACAACAACACTCTCGACAAGGGCGAGGTGCGCGCGATGGCCTGGAACGACGTCGGCCACGGCGCGGAAGCGGTCGAGTTTTGGCAATGGCGCAGCGCATTGAACGGACAGGAGCAATATCATGGGGTGCTTGTCGGGGCCGATGGCACCCCGGTTCCGGTCTACGACGAGGTGAAGCAGATTGGGGCCGAGTTTGAGAGGGTGGCTCCGTACCTGGAAGGCACCACGGTCGACTCCCAGGTCGCGATCCTGCAGGATTACGAGAGCCGCTGGGCGATCAACTGGCAGCGCCACAACAGCTCCTTCGACCCGGTGGAGGCCCTGGTCAGTTACTATGCCTCGCTGCGCGCGCTTGCCAGGTCGGTGGACATCGTGTCGGACACTGCGCCGCTGAGCAGGTACAAACTGGTGGTGGCTCCGGCGCTCAACCTTGTGACGCCTGAGGCGGCAACGAATCTTGAGGACTACGTGCGGGGCGGCGGACACCTGGTCTTGACGCAGCGCTCGGCAATGAAGGATCAAGACAACAGCCTGTATCCCCAGCGGCAGCCCGGACCGCTGGCGGGACTGCTCGGCGCGCGCGTTGAGCAGTGGTATGCGCTCGACAAGCCGGTCCACATCTATGGCGAATGGGGTGCCGGCGAAGATCACATGTGGGCGGAACAACTGGGCGTGAGTTCACCGGAGACCACGGTGCTCATGCGCTATGGCAAGAGCAATGGATGGCTGGACGGGCAACCGGCGGCAGTGACGCGATCCGTCGGACAAGGCAGCATCACCTACATCGGCGCGCAGCTGGACGGAACCACCATGAAGGCCGCGGCCAGGTGGATGATGGGGAAGGCAGGCCTCGATCCGATCATGGCCGATCTGCCGGCCGACGTCGATCTGGCCGTTCGTTCCGCCAACGGCAAACGGGTCTATATCTTCACGAACTACGGCGTTTCGCCGCGAACGATTGCCCTTCCCGCCATGATGGAAGACCTGCTCGTGGGTGGAACGGTTTCAAGTGTCACGCTGCCGCAGTATGGAGTGGCGGTCCTCCGCTAAACTGCATTGGACTGGCCGGAGTGGATGGGAGTGGCTTTTTATAGTCCATTTCTGTCCACTCCGCCATGGGCAAAAGTCAGGGCAAGCTTTGTGATATCCACGCATTGGGGTCCGCCACCCAGGAATGGCTGGTCAGCAACCTGCAGGCGCCTGGCCTGGGAGCCACGCCGATCAGCTTCGCCGGTTTCACCGAGGCTCGAAGCGGCTACGAGTTTGTCCGCCACAACCCTGCCTTCAGCGTGATCCTGGCCTGCTCTGGCGGGGAGGGAGAGGTGCTGGTCGATGGCGTCTGGGTCCGATGTTCCGCCGGCCAGGCTTACCTCATGGCTCCCCGGGCGCTGAACGCCTACCACGTGCGTCCGGGGCGCCGCTGGCGGCTTCATTGGGTGATCTATCCCGAGTCCGTTCGTCTGCCGACCCTGGCGGCAGGGCAACCGCCCCGACTTGTCCACGTCAATACCCCGGGATTTCGCCTCGCGGTGGAAGGGCTTTGTTACGAAAGCGTCGGAAGGGCCGACCAGGGAATCCTTGGGTTCTGGGCGACGATCATCCACCGGATGGTTCTGCGGATCCTCGACACGGGCGCGAGCGACCCGCGTCTGGATCGGCTTTGGCTCGCAGTCCGGGAGGACATTGGAGGGGCTTGGGACTTGAAGCGCATGGCCAGATGTGCGGGCATGAGCGAGGAGAACCTGCGCCGGATTTCCCTTCGGCACGTCCGGCGATCCCCAATGGCCCATCTCACCCACATGCGCATGCTTGTCGCAGCCGACCTATGCTGCCACACGCCGGAGAAGGTCGCCGATGTCGCGGCACGGGTTGGCTACGGGAACGCCTTTGCCTTCAGCACGGCCTTCAAACGTCAGATGGGGGTGTCGCCGAAGGCGTTCCGGGCCATTGCCGGCAGCAAGCGATGAACGACATCGAGGAACTCCAGCGCCTGGCTTCGCCAGCCCCCAAGCCGCAGTCGATAGCATGGGACGGTTCAACCGTCTGGATGGGCTCGCGCGAGACCAAGCGCATTTACGGAATCAACCCAGCGACGTGGAAGGTCGTTTGGGAATCGGCGGCCCCGGGGACGCCATGGGGCATGACCGCAATGGAAAACGAGCTCCGTGTCCTTTGCGGTGAGACTGCAGACGACAACAGAATCATCCGGCGTTGCATCCCGGGACGGGGTTTTGACGGGAAATTCGGAATCCCCTGCCCTGATGACACGGGGTCCCAGCTTGGTTACGACGGCCATCAGCTGTACGTAAGCCAATGGCATCCCCAGAAGGTGCTCGCCCTCGGCGCCGAAGGCCAGGTCGAACGTGTCATCACGGTGCCGCACGGCATCTGCGGTCAGGTGTTTGTCGACGGCTTCCTGTTTCTGCTTACGACCGACGATCAGGAAAAGGGGGACTACTGGCTGACGCGCGTGGATCCGCGCCCGTCGACACCTGGGATCGAGGATCTCGTCCGTGTCCCGTTTGCGGCCCGGGCCCTCGCATTCGATGGCACCCGGTTTTGGACCAATCATCGCGAGCAGGACCAGATCGTGTCGTTTGCACGTCCGGACTGAAGCGCTCCCCGAAAATGCCGGACTGCTTGTGGGGGTCTCAGTCGGGCGATCGATCCGTCGGGAAAACAAACTGCGTGACGATCTGCGGTCAGGCAGCCTTAAGCGGGTGGACGCTGGCTTTGACCTTGGCCCCGAGCGTATTGATCGCCTCGCGCAGCTCGTAGGCGAGCTGCACCCGCAACCAATACCCTGGAGCCAATCCAAAGTAGGTGCAAAGATGGAGGTCGGTCTCCGCCGAAATCCCCCTCTTTTCATTGACGATCTCATTGACCCGCTGATGTGGCAGCTTCGTGTCCTTGGCCAGGCGGTAGGGTGTGATTCCCATAGGGGCAAGAAACTCTTCACGGAGCAATTCCC
>CAZGOX010000155.1:0-6412 GCA_964527955.1 uncultured Opitutaceae bacterium
CGAAGAGATTGTGCAGGTCGCCCATGATGTCCTGGTAGGCCCCGGTCAGGAATATGCCCAGGTAGTAGGGCTTTGAGTTGAGGGGATGCAGGGTCACGTATTCCTTGACGTCCTCGAGGTCGATGAAGCTCCCGATCTTGCCGTCCGAATCGCAGGTGATGTCGGCCAGGATTGCGTTGACGGTCGGCTTTTCCTTGAGCCTGTGCAGGGGCGTGATGGGGAAGAGCTGCTTCAGCGCCCAGTGGTCCAGCAGCGACTGGAACACCGAGAAGTTGCACACGTACTGGTCGGCGAGGAGGCGTGCCAGGTCGTGGAGTTCCTCGGGCTGGTAGCCCGACTTTCGGCTCTCTTTCTCGATCTGCTCGCAGATCTGCCAGAAGACCGACTCGGCGGCGGCCCGGTTCTCCAGGTCGAGGTAGCCCAGGTTGAAGAGCGACAGGGCCTCCTCCTTCTTCTGCTGGGCGTCGTGGAAGCGCTCGAGGTTGCCGAGCCTGGTCTTGTTCCTGAGGAGCACCTCAAGGTCGGTGACGACCTTGTGCTTCTCCTTCGGCTGGTGCTGCTGGCCAAGGGACTCGCGCTTGTTGATCCGCTCGAAGACCTCGACCACCAGCATGGAGTGCGGGGCCACGACCGCCCGGCCGGACTCGCTGACGATGTCGGGCATCTTGACGCCGGAGGCGCTGCAGATTTCCCGGATGTTGAAGACGACATCGCGGGCGTATTCCTCCAGCGAGTAGTTCGTGGAGCTCTCGAAGTTCGTCCTCGACCCGTCGTAGTCGATCCCGAGCCCGCCGCCGACGTCGAGGTAGCCCATCGGGAAACCCATCTTCGCCAGCTGGCAGTAAAACCGCGTGGCCTCGATCACCGCGTTCTTGATCGTGATGATGCTCGGGACCTGGGAACCGATGTGGAAGTGGACCAGGCGCAGGCACGGCGAGAGCTTCTCGGCCTTGAGCTTCTCGCAGGCGAAGAGGATTTCGGCGGTGTTGAGGCCGAACTTCGCGTCGTCGCCCGTGGACAGAGCCCACTTGCCCTCGCCGCGGGTCTGGAGCTTGGCCCGGAAGCCGATCATCGGCTTCACGCCGGTCTCGCGGGAGAGGCGGATGATCTCGTCGAGCTCGGACAGCTGCTCGACCACGAGAAGTATCTTTTTGCCGAGCTTGCGCCCCAGGAGGGCCAGCCGGATGTAGTCGTGGTCCTTGTACCCGTTGCAGATGATGAGCCGGTTGGGCCCCTCGTGCATGGCGAGCGCGATCATCAGCTCGGGCTTCGAGCCCGCCTCCAGGCCGTAGTTGTAGTCCTTGCCCGCGGCGATGATCTCGTCGACCACCTCGCGCAGCTGGTTCACCTTGATCGGGAAGACGCCGCGGTACGAGCCCTTGTAGCCCTCCTCCCGGATGGCCTTCAGGAACACCTCGTTCAACTGGATCACCCGGTGGCGCAGCAGGTCCTGGAAGCGGATCACGAGCGGGGCCTTGAGCCCCATGCCCACCGACTCGTTGATCACGTCGAGGACCCGGATCGCCCTCCCGTCGGCCAGGGGCTGCACCGTGACGAAGCCCTCTGCGTCCACCGAGTAGTGTCCCAGGCCCCAGCGTTTGAATCCGTAGTGCTCCTCGGATTTCTCGGCTGACCAATTGGATGCGGATTTACTTTTCAATGGTCCTGGGACGGGTGGGGAAGAAGCTTGCCTTCGCGGCGGCGCAACGGGTTAGATGCACCTTTCTTTTTTCAAATCCCTCAACACGCAACGACGAAAATGCACACCCCAGCCGCCTCCCTCCTGGTTTTGGCCCAGCAGACAGCAGCCCCGGCGGCCTCGCCGAGCCTGCTCAACAGCAGCCTGCTGTTCCCAATCCTGCTCGTGGCGGGCATGTACTTCCTGCTGATCGCGCCCCAGAGAAAGAAGCAGAAGCAGCTCGCCAAGATGATCGCCGCCCTGCAGTCGGGCGACGAGGTCATCACCACCAGCGGGATCTACGGGGTGATCACGAACGTCAAGGACGACCGCTTCGTCGTCCGGATCGGCGACGACACCAAGATCGAGGTCGCCAAGGCATTCATCCAGGCCGTGGTCAACAGGAACGGCGCCGAGGACAAGAAGTAACCCCTTCGGAGTAGCGGCAGTCAAAACCCCCACAGTATGTTCAAGAGCAACTTTTGGAAGCTGCTGATCAGCGTCGTCATCGCAGTCTGGGCTGTCGCGGAGCTCATCCCCCTGAGGGACATCCCGTTCGTCACCTATGCCCGCTCCCATGCGACCGCCCGGTCCGGCGAATTCAACGCCCTGGTGGACGAGGCCGCGGCCCGCGTGCAGTCCGGCCAGGCGCCGACCGTGTACGTCGCCCTCCAGCAGATCGGCAAGGAACGGAAGGTGGACTTCTCCCAGTTCTACCCCGCCTTCCGCCTGGATCCGAGCATCAAGAACATCGCCAAGCGCGACGACCTCGTGCTGAAGGAGATCCTGGACCGCTCGAAGGGGCGCCTGCAGCTGGGCCTTGACCTCAAGGGGGGCGTCCGCGTGACGTTCCAGGTCGACGAGAAGGCCGTCGCCAAGGTTCCGGAGAACCAGCGCTCGGAGAAGCTCGGCAAGGCGGTGGACATCATCGCGACCCGCATCAACACGCTCGGTGTGACCGAGCCGATCGTCCGCGCCGTGGGGACCAACCGCATCGAGGTTGAAATGCCCGGGATCAGCACCAAGGACAACCCCGACATCATCGACCAGATCGGCAAGCCCGCGCGACTGGATTTCCGGCTGGTCCACCCCACGCTGACGCCGGCCATGGTGCCTGCGGGCGAGGTTCCCCCCGGCTACCAGATCATGACGCTCGACGAAGCGAACCGGGAGGGGGCAGAGACCACCGAGGAGCTCTTCATCAAGCGGATCCCGGAAATGACCGGCACCATCATCTCCGAGGCCTTCGCCTCCCAGGACATGTACGCGCGGCCCGAGGTGTCGCTGCGGCTGACCCACGACGGCCAGAAGCGCTTTTCCGAGGTGACCCGCGACATCGTCGCCGAGGCGCAGCGGACGGGACGGCCAGGGCGGCTTGCGATCGTCCTCGACGGCAAGCTGTACACGGCGCCCGAGGTCAAGGAGGAGATCGATGGCGACGCCGTCATCAACAACATCTCCGGCGACACCGAGGCCTTTGAGCTCGCCAACGTCCTGAACAACCCCCTCGACCTTCCCTTGGTCGTAAAGGAGCAGTACGAGGTCGGACCCTCGCTGGCGCAGGACGCGATCGACAGCGGCGTGCGCGCCGCGGTCATCGGCACGGCCGCTGTGGCCGCGTTCATGATCACCTTCTACGTGACCGGTGGCCTGGTGGCCGTCCTCACCCTGGCGGTGAACATCGTCATCATCCTGGGCGTGATGGCCAATTT
Source organism: uncultured Opitutaceae bacterium (assembly GCA_964527955.1). Lineage (GTDB taxonomy): Bacteria > Verrucomicrobiota > Verrucomicrobiia > Opitutales > Opitutaceae > Palsa-1447. The sequence continues at coordinate 3,391 of CAZGOX010000155.1, forward strand.
CCACGCCACGATGACGCTTCCCGGCCTCGCCGGCATCGTGCTGACGATCGGCATGGCCGTCGACGCGAACATCCTGATCTTCGAGCGCATGCGCGAGGAGCTGGAGGCCGGCAAGTCGCTCTCTGCCTCGAACCACGGCGGCTACCGCAAGGCCCTGACCACCATCATCGACGCGCACATTGTCCAGCTGATCATCTGCATGATCATGATCTGGCTGGGCACCGGCCCGATCAAGGGCTTCGGCGTCACCCTGATGATCGGCGTGCTCTCGACGATGTTCTCCGTTCTGGTCACCGCCCATCTGGTGATGGAGTTCATCATCGACTCCCACTGGGTGAAGAAGATCAGCTTCCGCCGGATCCTGGGCCACATCAACGTGGACTTCATCAAGTACCGGAGGCCGGCCTTCATCGGCTCCTCGATGCTGATCGTCCTCGGGCTCGCGGTCGTCATCTACAGGGGCAGCGCGATCCAGGGCGTGGACTTCTCGGGCGGCGACATGATCAGCATGGAGTACGCCCACAAGGTGGACATCGCCCGCATCCGCACGACGGCCGCCTCCAGCCGCGTCGGGGAAATCGACCCGACCTATGAGACGCCGCTCGGCGGAGGCAAGGACCTCCTGACGATCGAGACTCCCGAGGGCAAGGGAGGAACGCTCTTCCAGGCCCTCCAGAAGGACTTCCCGGAGGCCGGCCTTTCCATGGTCAGCGAGAGCCACGTCGGCGCCTCGATCGGACGTGAAATCATGCTCAACGCCGTCCTGGCCGTGGGCGTCTCGATGCTCACGATCCTGCTCTACATCGCCTTCCGCTTTGAGTTCGGCTTCGGCGTCGGCGCCATGTTCTCCACGCTGCACGACATCTTCATGACGATCGGCGTCTTCGTGCTCACGGGGCACCAGTTCTCGGCGCCCATGGTGGCCGCCATCCTGTGCGTCGCCGGCTACTCCATCAACGAGACCGTGGTCGTGTTCGACCGGATCCGCGAGGAGCTGAAGCTCAACCCCACCGGATCTCTCCGCGTGGTCGTCAACACCGCCATCAGCAAGGTGTTCGCCCGCACGATCATGACCGCGTCGACGACCTTCCTCGCGGCCCTATCCCTGTATGTGTTCGGCAGCGGCGTGCTGCGCGACATCTCCTTCACCTTCCTCGTCGGCATCGTGACCAGCACCTTCTCCGCCATCTTCATCGCCGCCCAGGTCTTCTACTGGTGGCACAAGGGCGACCGCAAGCATGTCGAGTCCCACGCGGACCTGGCCCCGAAGTACGAGTGGACGGGGTCCAGCAAGGCGTCCCAGTAGCCGGCCGGCCTGCCATGCGGTGGACCTACAATCCGCTTCGACCGGATGAGGTCGCGGAAATGAGCGGGCGCGCGGGTGTGAGCCCCGTGCTGGCCGAGCTCCTGCTGCGTGCGGGTCTGCGCGAGACCGCGGCGACGTCGAGCTTCCTCCGGCCGGAGCTCGCGGAGCTGGAGGATCCGTTCCTCCTGCACAACGTCCCGGCTGCCGCCGACCGCCTTAGGGCTGCGATCGCGAAGCGCGAGGAGATCGTCGTCCTTGGCGACTACGACGTCGACGGGGTCAGCAGCACGGCGCTCCTCGTGACCGTGCTGCGCCAGTTCGGCCTGAACCCGCGCTTTGTGGTCCCGCGCCGCTCCGAGGACGGCTATGGCCTCTCCCGGAGCGCCATCGACCGCTCGCTGGAGCAGGGAGACCCCCACCTGTTCATCGCCCTGGACTGCGGCACGAATTCCCATGAGCAGGCGGCCTTCCTGCGGGCCAAGGGGATCGACCTGATGGTGATCGACCATCACAAATCGAAGGAGAACGCGCTGGAGGGCGCGATCCTCATCAACCCGCATGTGCACGGCGACGAGGACTTCCGCCACCTGTGCACGGTGGGGCTGGTCTTCAAGCTCATGCACGGGCTGCTGAAGCAGCTCAGGGCCGAGAACAACCCCACCGCCTACCGGATCAGGCTGCGGGACCAGCTCGACCTCGTTGCGCTGGGGACGGTGGCCGACCTCGTGCCCCTCGTCGGCGAGAATCGGATCTTTGCCAGGCACGGGCTTCGGATCCTGCGCGACACGCGCAGGGCGGGGCTGCGGGCCCTGATGGACGTGGCCGGCGTGCGCCCCGGCCAGGAAATCCAGCCCGTGGACGTGTCGTACCGGCTTGGGCCGCGCATCAACGCCTCGGGGCGCCTCGCCGATGCCGCCCTGTCGGTCGAGCTCCTGTTGAGCGAGGACGCCAAGTTCTGCTTCGAGACGGCCCGCCAGCTGGACCTCTTCAACCGCGAGCGGCAGGACATCGAGCGGGACATCACCGAGCGCGCCGAGAGCACGGTCGAGTCCCTCTACGCCGCCGACCAGGGAATCGTGCTCTTTGATGAGGCGTGGCATCCCGGAGTCGTCGGGATCGTCGCGGGAAGGGTCACCCGCAAGTACAACCGGCCCTGCATAGTACTGGGAAACGAGGGCACTCTAGCCAAGGGGTCGGGCCGCAGCGTGGACGGGGTGAACCTGGTCGAGGTTCTGGGCTCATGCTGCGAGTACCTTGAAAGCTGGGGCGGCCACCCGATGGCGGTCGGCGTCTCTCTGCCGAAGGACAGGGTCGAGGTGTTCCGCGGCCAGTTTGCCCAGGCCGTGCGCACCGCGACCAACGGCAGCTTCGCCGAGCCCTCCCTGACGATTGCCGCCTGGCTGCCCCCGGAGCGGGTCGGCGAGGAGCTCATGGCCGAGGTGGACCAGCTCCATCCCTTCGGCCAGGGAAACCCCGAGCCGATCTTTGGGATGCGCGGAGTGGTCCTCCCGCAGCGCCCGGAGGTGTTCAAGGAGGTCCATTTTCGCTTCGCCATCGAGGACGCATCGGGCCGAAGGCTGCCGGGTGTGGCCTGGAAAATGGCCGGCCGCATGCCCCCGCACCGCGTGCCGATCGACATCGCGGTGCAGCTGCACTGGAACCATTTCAACGGCCGCAAGACGCTGCAGCTCGAGCTGCAGGACTGGCGGGAGGCAG
>CAZGOX010000156.1:0-6328 GCA_964527955.1 uncultured Opitutaceae bacterium
TGGTGGATGGCGGCGGCCCGAAGACCGATGTCACCCCCCTTGTCCACACGATCGTCGCGGCGGCTCCCGACGGGGTGCTCCTCTGGCTGCCGCCATCGACGGCGGGAACGATGGTCGCGGCGTTGCGGGGCGCGGGGTATGGCGGAATCGTGGCCGGCCCAACCCCGCTTGATTCGCCGGATTTCTTCGCGGCCGCCGGGGCCGCGGCGAACGGGGTCCTCGTGACAACTTTCCATGTCGACGCGGGTTCCGACGCGCGGGCGGAGGCGTTTGGGAGGCGGTTTCAGGAGAGATTTTCCGCCAAGCCAGATTTCAGCGCGGCGGCAGCCCATGATGCCGCCCAGGTGCTTATTGAAACTCTGCGCCGGGCCGGGAATGGCGCCGGCGATCGGCAGTTTCCGCTTTCCCATGCCACCGAGGGGGTCACCGGTGTCCTCCATTTCGACAGCCTTGGCAACAGGACAGACGCACTGCAGGTGTTGACCTGCCGGGAAGGCCGGTTTGTTTCCTTTTCGGAGACAAAACCATGAAACCTGAAAACCGGGTCGCCTTGCCGACCGCGCTCACCTTAGCCGTCGTGTTGGTTGCCCTCGCACTGTCCAGCAAGGGCGCCGACTCAGGCGCTGCGGCCGCTGTGGGCGACGCCCAGGCTTCAGGCTCATCGTCGAACGCAGCCATCAGCCCGCAGGACCAGGCCGACGCCCTCCATTTCGTCATCGCGACGGACAGGGAGCTGTACTGCCGGGAGTACTTCGCGAAGCCGGGTAACTCCTGGCCTTCGCCTTCCGAGATGCTTCGACGGGCTGCCGAGTCCATTCAGATCAAAGGGGCCGAGTTCAGCTACGCCCTGCGCTTCCTCCACGCGTCCGATCCGCGGGACGAGCCCCAGACCGAGCTGGAGCAGCGCGGCCTCGCCTTCGTCGCCAGCCATCCCACCCAGAATTACTACGGGCAGGAGATGCTGGGCGGGCGGCGATACTTCACGGCCGTCTATCCGGACGCCAGCCAGGTCAACGGCGCCATGGCTGGCCTCGTGATCCGGGTGCCGCTGGAATTCTGATCCAACCAGTTTCGCCCGGCTTGCGCGGCTGATAGACGATGACTCACAAGGTCTTGCAATGCACTGCATGACATAGGTGAACACCCACTAGCGGGCCGGCCGTCCCTTCCGGATAATGCTCCGATGGACATCGTGCCCCAACAACAGCGGCCCGGGGGCAAGCGCCCATGAAGGCGAAGGGCAAGGTCCTTGCTGCGCTTGTCGGCATCATCCTGCTGGCGGTGCTTGGAGTGGCCATACCCGTAAGGGCCTACAGGCAGGTGGTGGCTGCGGGTGAGGCACGGAGGCATTCAAACGAAGTCGTCAAGGAGGCAAACGACCTGCTTTCCGAGTTGAAGGATGCGGAGACGGGCGAACGAGGCTACTCGCTGACCGGCGACCCCGCCTTCCTGGAGCCGTACAACAGCGCCAGACCCCGAATCAAGAGCGATTTGGAGGCGTTGCTCCGGATCACCACAAACAGCTCAGCGCGCGAACATCTGGAGACAATGGTCCCGTTGATCGACTCCAGGATGAAGGAGTTGGCGTCGATGATCCGGGTGGTGGATAGCGGCGACAGGGTCGCCGCGAGGGCATACATCGGCGGCGGTATTGGCAAGCGCCTGATGGATGCGGTCCGGGTCGAGATGGCCACCTATATTCAGATCAAGGAGACCGAGTTGGCGGCGCAGGAGGTAATTTTCCAGTCTCAAATGCACGATCTGTTTATTGTGATCGCGGCCGGCAGCGTGCTTGGGCTCTTGGTTGCGGTTTTGCTCGCCTACCTGGTCTATCGGGGCGCGCAGAATCGCCTGAAAGATGCGATCCATCTCGAGACCAGCCGGCTCCTGGAGATTCAGAGGGAAACGAGCGACCACCTGCAACGTGCCAATGGTTCCCTGCAGGCCAGCGAGGAGAGGCTGGCGGTGATTGTCCGCTCCATTGGCGACGGCTTGCTTGCGACCGACGCCAAGGGGCGGATCGTGTTCCTCAACCCGGTTGCCGAGCAGCTCACAGGCTGGACGCAGGCGGAAGCCGCCGGCCTCCCGGTCGACGAGGTCTTCAACATCGTCAACCAGGAGACCAGGAAGCCCTGTGTGGTCCCGGTGGCTGCGACCCTTGAGCACGGCACGATCCAGGGCCTCGCCAACCACACCCTCCTGATTGCGCGGGACGGTTGTGAGCGTCCGATCGCCGACAGCTGCGCACCCATGCGCGACCGCGACCACGTGGTGACCGGCGCGGTGCTGGTGTTCCGGGATGTCACCAACGAGTACGCGGCGCAGCAGGCCCTTCAGGAATCCAATGAGAAGTTGCAGGGGGCCAAGCTGGCTGCGGAAAAGGCCAATCTCGCCAAGTCGGACTTCCTCTCGAGCATGAGCCACGAGCTTCGCAGCCCGCTGAATGCAATCCTGGGCTTCGCGCAACTGATGGAGTCGTCGACTCCCCCGCCCTCCCCCGCCCAGGCGGGCCGCATCAACCAGATCCTCCAGGCGGGATGGCACCTGCTGAACCTGATCAACGAGATCCTTGACCTGGCGGTCATAGAGTCCGGAAAGGTTTCCCTTTCAATCGAACCCGTTTCCGTCCCGGAGATCATGTCGGAGTGCCGGGCGATGATGGAGCCGCAGGCGCAAAAGAGGGGGATTGTGATGGTGTTCCCTGAGTCTCATGGGCCGGTCTACGTCCGCGCCGATCGGATCCGCCTGAAACAGATCATCATCAACCTGCTTTCCAACGCCATCAAGTACAACAAGGAGTTCGGAACCGTGACCGTGGAATGCAGGCCGGTCGCACCGGGAATCCTTCGCATCAGCGTCGCGGACACGGGGCTTGGATTGAAGCCGGAGAAACTCGCACAGCTCTTCCAGCCGTTCAACCGGCTCGGCCAGGAAGCGACCAGCGTGGCCGGGACGGGAATCGGCCTTGTCGTCACCAAGAGGCTTGCCGAGCTCATCGAGGGAGCGCTTGGCGTTGAGAGCACGGTCGGTGTGGGCAGCGTGTTCTGGGTGGAACTGAAGACGTCCGCGCCCGTGGAACTGGTGGAAGGCGACTCCAAGCCAGCGACTCAGATGCACTGGCCGGCCGGCGCCAAACAGCGAACCGTGCTCTACGTGGAGGACAATCCCGCCAACATGATGCTTGTGAAGGAGCTCGTTGCCCGAAAGCCCAACCTCAGGCTGCTGACGGCGGTGAACGGAAGCCTCGGCATCGAAATGGCGCGCACCCTCCTGCCCGACCTCATCCTTATGGACATCAATATCCCCGGGATCAGCGGACTCGAGGCCATGCGGCGGTTGCGAAACGACCCGGTGACCGCCCACATACCCGTGGTTGCGCTCAGCGCGAACGCGATGGAGCGGGACGTCGAAAAGGGCCTGGAGGCCGGGTTCTTCCGCTACATCACCAAACCGATCAAGGTCAATGAGTTCATGGACACCCTGAACGTCGCGTTGGAATTTGCCGAAGGCAAGGCACTCAAGCCTGACGCCTTGTCGCCGATTTCATGATCGGCCCGGCGGACATACTCAGGGGCCGGATCCTGATCGTCGACGACCAGCAGGCCAATGTCTCGCTGCTGGAGCAAATGCTTCAGGAAGGCGGCTATGCGTCCGTCTCGTCGACCCAGGATCCCCTCAAGGTATGCGGAATGCATGCAGAACACCGCTATCATCTGATCCTACTCGACCTCCAGATGCCGAGGATGGACGGCTTCCAGGTGATGGAGGGACTCAAGGAGATCGAGGGGGGAAACGACCTTCCGGTCCTGGTGATCACCGCACAGCCGCAGCATAAGCTGCGCGCCCTGAGGGCCGGGGCAAAGGACTTCATCACCAAGCCCTTTGACTTGGCGGAGGTGATGGCCCGGGTTCACAACATGCTTGAGGTCCGGCTGCTTCATCTGGACGGCACCCTCCTGAACCTCGCGCGCCTCGAGAACTCACAGCGGATCGCCCGCCTCGGCGACTGGGAGGTCGATTTGCCAAGCCGCCGCCTGGTCTGGTCGGACGAAATCTACAGCATCCTTGGAGTCTCAAGGGACAGCTGCCCTCCAAACTCGGAGACTTTCGACCGTTCGGTGCACCCGGATGACCTCGATCTGATCCATGGCGAACGGTTCAGGCTCGCATCGGACAGCTCGCATCACATCGAGTTTGAGCACCGAATCGTGCTGCCGAACGGGGAGATCCGGCACCTTCACCAGATCGCCGAGACGACCTTTGACGGGCAGCACCGGCCGATCCGCGAGTCGGGCACGATCCAGGATGTCACGGATCGGATTCTCTCGGAGGCGGCCCTCCGCGAAAGCGAGCAATGGCTGAAGGCCATCTTTGAACAGGCGGCGGTCGGCGTGGCGCAACTCGACGTGTCAACCCAGCGCTTTGTGCGCGTCAACCGGCGATTCTGCGAACTCGTGGGTTTCACGCAGGAGGAGATGGGGCGGCTCACCCTGGCGGAGATCACCCACGAACAGGACGTCGGGCTGAATTCCCGGGAGATCGCGCTGCTGCGCGACGGCTCGATCCGCGAGTTCGCCCAGGAAAAGCGGCTGGTGCGCAGGGACGGGGCCATCGTATGGGTGAGCCTTGCGCTGTCCTCCATCGGGACGCCTGGCAATCCCCCCGCAAACCTGATCGTCGTCGCGCAGGACATCACGGAGAGGAAGCGTGTTGACCGCGAGGTCCAGCGCCAGGCGGCCTTCGCCCAGTTCAATCCCGACCCGGTGCTGGAGCTCTCCGCGGCCGGCGAGATCACCTATTCCAACGAGGCCGCAGGCAGACTGGCGCGCTCGCTCGGCGCGGAGACTCCCACCCAGGTTCTGCCGGGCAATATTGCCGGCGTCGTCCGCGACTGCCTGGCACTTTCCGAGACCATTCGGCTCGAGACGCAGACCCACGACAGGACCATTTCCTGGATGTTCTTCCCGGTGGCGTCCAACCAGGTCGTCCATTGCAGGGCGGGCGACGTCACCGAGCGGAAGCGGCTCGAGGAGCATTTTCTCCAGGCGCAGAAGATGGAGGCGCTCGGCCAGTTCTCCGGCGGGGTGGCCCACGACTTCAACAACATCCTTGCGGCCATCAGCGGCTATACCGAGCTCGCCCAGATGACCTTGGAGGGAAACCCCGCCGTGCATGCCAATCTTGGCGCTGTCCTGCAGGCGACCCATCGGGCAGCCGACCTTGTGCGGCAGATCCTCTCCTTCAGCCGGCAACAGCCCCGGACGCGCATGGTGGTCCGGCTCAAGCCGATCGTGGACGAGAGCCTGAAGCTCATCCGGGTCACCATACCGTCGACGATCGAGTTTGACGTAACCTCCTCTCCCGATGCGCCGACGGTGCTGGCCGATATGAACCAGGTCCACCAGATCCTGATGAACCTCGGAACCAACGCCTGGCATGCCATGCGGGACCGTCCGGGCACCCTGAAGGTGACGCTGGATCGGTGCGTTGTGGACGCCGCGCATGCCGCCGGGATTCCGCGGCTGCGACCCGGGGTCTTTGCCCGGCTGACCGTAAGCGACACCGGGTGCGGGATGGAACCAGCCATGCTGCACAGGATCTTCGAGCCGTTCTTCACGACCAAACCACCCGGAGAAGGCACTGGCTTGGGCCTGGCGGTGGTGAGAAGCATCATGGACAACCACGACGGCGCGGTCGCGGTGGAGAGCCGGCCGGGGAAGGGAACCTCGTTCCATCTCTACTTCCCCGAGCACATTGGCGAGGTGGTCGAGACCCACGCCGACAAGGGGCCGACGCCGCGTGGCCATGGCGAGAGGATCCTGGTGGTCGATGACGAGCCGCTCCTTGCCGATCTGGGGCAAAAGGCGCTGACAGCGCTTGGCTACGAGGTCGAGTGCACCACGCTGCCTTCGGAAGCCCTCGCAAGGGTCACCTCTCAGCCTCAGCGCTTTGCCTTGGTCATGCTGGACCAGACCATGCCTGGGATGAGCGGGCTGCTCCTTGCAACCCAGCTCCAGCAGGTCAGGAAAGGGATTCCCATCATCCTGACGTCGGGCTACACGGCATCCCTCACGGCCGAGCGGCTGGAGGCGGCCGGCGTCACCCATCTCCTGCTGAAACCCAGCAGCATCCATTCCCTCGGGACGACCGTCCATGCCGCCCTTCTTGCGCGCCGAGATCCCTCCTCCCCCGCAACCCAAAGGCCGTGATGCACGCAATGGTGCTGAACAGGCTGCGGGCCCCCCTTGAATGGACCGAGCGCGCCGACCCCCAACCCGGGCCGGGCCAGATACGCGTCAAGGTTGCGGCCTGCGGGGTCTGCCGCACA
>CAZGOX010000157.1:0-6323 GCA_964527955.1 uncultured Opitutaceae bacterium
ACTCCGGCATCTGCATCGGCGTCGCCCTCTACCTCATCCGCACGATCCGCTCGGGGAAGGATTAGCCGGTTCCGCTCTCAATCTAGCGGTTGCGAAGGATCGAAAGGTAGGGCGAAGTCGCTGCGACGAGCCGTCGTCAGATGGATCGTGCAGTCTGATCCCGCACCGCCGCGAGGCAAATGGTCCGTTGTAGGTCAGCGAGCTTGCTCGCGCCTCTCGGAGCGCGAGCAAGCTCGCTGACCTACGATGGCCCCAACCCTATTCCACATTCGCGATCTGCTCGCGGATGCGCTCGAGCTCGTTCTTGAGCTCGATGACGTGGCGGGCGATCGTGAGGTCGTTGGACTTGCTGCCGATCGTGTGGGCCTCGCGGCCGAGTTCCTGCAGGATGAACTCCGCCTTGCGGCCGATCTCGCCCTCGGAACGAAGCAGGGTCGCAAACTGGTCGAGGTGGCTGCGCAGGCGCGTGATCTCCTCGGTGACGTCGCACCGGTCCGCGAAGAGCGAAATCTCCTTGAGCACCCGCTCGTCGGCCACATCGAGCTCGAGGCCCGCCTCGCGAAGGCGCTTGAAGAGCAGCTCGCGGTAGGCGGGGGCGACCAGCGGCGCCCGGGCCGCTACGGCCTCCACGTGCCGCCGCACAAGGGCGACCCGCGACAGGAAGTCCACGAGCAGGGCCTCGCCCTCCTTGGCCCGCATCACGGTGAATGCGTGCAGCGCCTCATCGAGCGCGGCCAGAACGGGCGCCCTTGCATCATCCACCGACGGGAACCCGGCATTCTGCCTCTGGGAATTTGCAACCTGCCAGAGCAGTTCCGGGGTCGGCCGGAAGGCAATTCCCTGGGAAGCCGCAAGGGACGCGAGCCTCTCCAGGGTAGCCGCGACCGCGGCCTCGTCCCAGGAGACTTCGCCCCCTTTGGAGTCCCGATCGAACTCCACACGGACATGCACCTTGCCCCGCGCCACGGACTGCCGCACGGGAGCGGCGACTTCCTGCTCAAGGCTCTCCCAGTCGCCGGGAAGCGACACACTCAGGTCAAGACCCTTGCGGTTGACGGAGTCGACCTGCACGGCCAGCGCGCCTCCGCCCAAGGCTCCTGCGGCCCGGCCGTATCCGGTCATGCTTTTCATGGCGATTTCACTGCGGAATCCTTCTTTCCGAGCAGGGCGGCGACCTCCTGCACGTCCTTGTCGCCCCGGCCCGACAGGTTCATGAGGATGATCTTGTCCTTGGGCAGCGCGCGTGCGCGCGCCAGCGTGTGCACGATGGCGTGTGTGCTTTCGAGCGCGGGAATGATTCCCTCAAGACGTGCGCACAGCTGGAAAGCCTCCAGCACCTGGTCATCCTCGGCGTGCGTGAACTCGATCCGCCCGAGGTCGCGGTAAAAGGCGTGCTCCGGACCGACCGCGGCATAGTCGAGGCCGGCAGAGACGGAATGGGTCAGCTCGATCTGGCCATCCGAGTCCTGAAGGATGAACGTGAGGCAACCCTGCAGGACTCCGAGACGGCCGTCCGCGAACCGGGCCGCATGGTCGCCGCGCCGTATGCCCCTGCCGCCCGCCTCCACGCCGATCATGCGCACGCCCGGGTCCTCGAGGAACTCGAAGAAAAGCCCCATGGCGTTGCTGCCACCGCCCACGCAGGCGATGAGCTCGTCCGGCAACCTCCCCTCCCTCGCAAGGATCTGCTCCCTCGCCTCGATCCCGATCACCCGGTGGAAATCGCGCACCATCATCGGATACGGATGCGCCCCGTACACCGTGCCCAGCACGTAGTGGGTCGTGCGCACGTTGGTCACCCAGTCGCGCATGGCCTCGTTGATGGCCTCCTTGAGGGTCCTCTGGCCGGCCTCGACGCCCCGCACCTCGGCGCCCATCAGGCGCATGCGGAACACATTCAGGGCCTGCCGCTGCATGTCGACCTCCCCCATGTAAATCACGCACTCGAGCCCGAACTTGGCGCAGGCAGCCGCGGTCGCGACACCATGCTGGCCTGCGCCCGTTTCGGCTATGATGCGCTTTTTCCCCATCCGGCGGGCAAGCAGCACCTGCCCCAGCGCATTGTTGATCTTGTGGGCACCCGTGTGCAGGAGATCCTCCCGCTTGAAGTAGATCTTGGCCCCGCCGCAATGCCGCGTCAGGCGCTCGGCAAAGTAGAGCTCGGTGGGCCGCCCCGCGAATTCCTTCAGATGATGGGCCAGCTCGGCCTGGAATGCGGGATCCTTCCGGGCGGCCGCGTAGGCCGCATCGAGCTCCTTGAGCGCCGTCATCAGGGTCTCCGGCACGAACACCCCGCCATACCGGCCAAAATGCCCCGCGGCATCGGGCATGCTGAAGCGGTCAAGGGCTGGGGCCGGGGCTGCCATGAGGTCAGGTTCGCTTGACTGTGACCAGGGTCAAGTCGTCACGCTGGGGCACGGAGCCGACAAACCGCTGCACGCCCTCGAGCAGGCCATCGTTGATTTCTCGGGAGCTTCGCTGGTGCAGCGCGCGGACGGCATCCGCGAGCCGTGCTCCGGAAAACTCCCTGTCCTCGTCGTTGGGCGCCTCGGTGACCCCGTCGGTGTAGAGCATCAGCACGTCCCCCCGGACGAACGGCTCGGTATGGTCGGCCAGCACGGAGGTGAAGAGCTCGTCCGGCACCATCCCTACGGACATTCCCTCGGATCCCACGAACTGGGTCACGTAGGCCCCGCTCGCCGGGTCGCGGCGAGCGAACAGGGGCAGCTCGTGGCCCGCCCTTGCGAACACGACCGTGTCGTTGCCGGTGTCCACGACGGCGTACAGGATCGTGATGTAGAGGCCGCCCTGGATCTCCGACGAGATCGTCCGGTTGAGCTCGGCGAGCGCGCCGGCCGGGGAAGCATGGCGGGGCGCTATCTGCCGGAGGTTGGTCCTGCAGATCGCCATCAGGAGCGAGGCCGGAATCCCCTTCCCGGACACATCAGCCACCACGAGCCCCACGCGGGTGTCGGACAGGGGGATGATGTCGTAGAGGTCTCCCCCCACCTTCTGCGCGGGCGTGTAGCGGGCGTCTAAGTCCAACCCGGCGATCGTGGCCACGGTGCGGGGCAGGAGCATCTGCTGGATGCTGCTGGCGAGCGCAAGGTCGAGATCGAGCTGCTTCTTCTCGATCTGCAGGTGCAGGAATTCCGCATTGTGCAGCGCCAGCGCGGCCTGCTCCGCCAGGGACTGCATCAGGGAAAGCTCGGTCGCCGTGAACTCCCGCCCGTCGGCGGGATTTGCAACGGCGAGGACGCCGAAAAAACGGTCCCGGAAGATCATGGGCACGGCGATGATCGACCGGACCACCAGTGCGGGATCGTCGTGCTTCACGATCCTCGGGTCGGCCTCGGCATTGGCGATGAATTCGCCCCGCTTGCTCTGCGCCACACCCCCCACGATCCCCTCCCCGATCAGGAATTCCTCGGACTTGAGCACCTGCTGGATGAATTTCGCGCGGGTCGTAAGCTTGTCCTTCACGGCCTCCGGCAGCGGCCTGTGGGGGGGAAAGAGCCCCTCGACGGCCACGCCCCGCATCATGTCGCCCGCCTGTTCGAAGATGGCCGCGCTGAGGGCCCCCGTGCAGAGGATCGAGGCATGCACGATCCTCTGGTGCAGTTCCCGCCGTCCGAAACCCTCTCCCAGCGCCTCGGACATGAGGTGCATGAAGTCGATGATCCGCTGGCGATCCTGGACCGCCCGCTCCTTTGCGTCGGCCTGTCGCGCGGCGTCCCGGCGCGCCCAGACGTACAGGAGGAAAATCCCCAACGCGACGAGAAGCAGGCCTGTGATGATAATGGAGGACATGGTGGGCCGCGTCTCAGCTGCCCTCGACCCGGCTCCTCAGGAACACAAGGACATCCTGGAACTTCGCCGCATTGCCGCCCTCCGCCGCCACCAGGTTCTCGTGCGCCTCCAGCACGAGCCGGGCATTCTCCAGTTCGGTCCGGTTCTGCCCGGCCAGCCCGGATCCGCCCTTGTCAAAGTTCATGGAGTACTCCCCGGAGTCCACCGTCAGCAGCCTGTGCAGGCCGAGGTTCCGGATCAGCTCCAGGTTGCGGGGCCCCACCCGGACAAGCACCAGGCTATGCTGGCCGGGCCGTTTCTGGAGAACGAGGGCCGCTCCTGCCAGCACCCCCAGGAACGTACTGTCCATCCCGGTACATCGCAGGAAATCTATCACGAAGGACCCTTTGCCCTGGCGGATCATTTCGGTGATGAAATCCTTGAGCCCGGCGCTGTTCTGGAAGCAGGCCCTGCCCTCGATCCGGACCAGGATCGGTTCGGAATAGGCATTGACGTAGTATACCGGCTTGCTCGCGCTCTCGGGCATGATCGCTGTTCGGATTCGGTCAAACCTAAGGAGTTTTGGCCGACCAGCAAGCCTGCAGGGGGGTAGCTTCAGCTGCGAGAGACGATCTGGCGCAGTACGAAGGGCAAAATCCCGCCATGGCGGTAGTAGTCGATCTCGATCGGGGTATCGATGCGGCAGCGGACGGGCACGTCCACGACATCCCCACCCTTGCGGATGATCCTCAGCACAAGGTCCTGCTGGGGAACCAGCTTGGTGCTGACGCCCAGGACATCGTAAGTCTCGGTTCCGTCCAGCTTGAGGGTCTGGGCGGTTGTGCCCTCCTTGAACTGCAGGGGCAGCACGCCCATTCCGACGAGGTTGGACCGGTGGATGCGCTCGTAGCTTTGGGCCACGACCGCTTTGACGCCGAGGAGCCGGGTTCCCTTGGCCGCCCAGTCGCGGGAGGATCCCGTGCCGTATTCCTGGCCGGCTATGACGACCAGCGGGGTGCCGCGCTTCTGGTACTCGACCGCCGCGTCGGAAATCGGAAGCTTCACGCCGTCCGGCTGGAGGAGCGTGTTGCCGCCCTCCTCGCCGCCCAGCATGAGGTTCTTGATCCGGACATTGGCGAACGTGCCGCGGGTCATCACCCTGTCGTTGCCCCGGCGCGAACCGTAGCTGTTGAAGTCCGCAAAGGCGACGCCGCTGCCGAGAAGGAACTGGCCCGCGGGGGACGTCTTCTTGATGGCTCCGGCCGGGGAGATGTGGTCGGTGGTCACCGAGTCGCCAAAGATCCCGAGTGCTCGGGCTCCGCGGATTTCGACGAGGGGGCTCGCTTCCATCGAAAAATCCGTGAAGAACGGCGGCTCCTGGATGTAGGTCGACTTCGGGTCGAACGCATACGTGTCGCCGACCGACGAGGGGATCTCGTTCCACTTCGGGTTCTGCGCCGCAAAGTCCGCGTACAGGCGGTGAAACACCTCGGGCTTGAGAGCCACCCTCATCAGGTCGCGGACCTCCTCCAGAGTGGGCCAGATGTCCTTCAGGTACACGTCGGCGCCATCGGAGCCCTTCCCGATCGGGTCCGTCGCAAGGTCGATGTCCACGCGGCCCGCGAGCGCAAAGGCGACCACGAGCGGCGGTGACATCAGGAAGTTGGCCTTGATGTTCTGGTGCACCCGCGCCTCGAAGTTGCGGTTTCCCGACAGGACCGACGCCGCCACGAAGTCTCCCTTGACCACGGCGTCCTCCACCGACTGGGCCAGCGGCCCTGAATTCCCGATGCAGGTGGTGCATCCGTAGCCCACCGTCTGGAAGCCGAGCTGGTCGAGGTAGGTCTGGAGGCCCGCCTTGGCGAGGTAGTCCGAGACCACCCGCGAACCGGGAGCCAGGGAAGACTTCACGACCGGCCGGAGCTTGAGGCCCCTTTCCACGGCCTTCTTCGCGAGGAGGCCGGCCGCGAGCATGACTGAGGGGTTCGAGGTGTTGGTGCAGCTGGTGATGGCCGCGATCAGCACGCTTCCGTGGCCGATGTTCGCGCTGCCATGGCCGTTCAGCGACACTTCCGCCCGTCCCGTGCCAAAGTCCTCGGCCTTTTTGCCGAAGCCGTTTTCTGTCACCGGCCGGGAAAACGACCCCACAAATTCCTTCTTCAGCGAGGAAAGCTCGATCCGGTCCTGCGGGCGCTTGGGCCCTGCGACGCTCGGGACCACCGTGTTCAGGTCGAAATCGATCTCCTGCGAGTAATCGATCTGGCCCTTGGCCGGCATGCCCCAGAGTCCCTGCGCCCGGTAGTACGCCTCGTACAGGGCGATGTGCTCCTCGCTTCGCCCGGTGGCCGCGAGATAGGTCGAGCACTCGCCGTCGATCGGGAAGAACCCCATCGTGGCGCCGTACTCAGGGGCCATGTTGGCGATGGTCGCCCGGTCCACCACCGGCAGCGCGGCGGCGCCCGGCCCGTAGAACTCGACAAACTTGCCGACGACCTTGGCCTTGCGCAGGAGCTGGGTGAGCGTGAGCGCCAGGT
>CAZGOX010000158.1:0-6314 GCA_964527955.1 uncultured Opitutaceae bacterium
GCGGCTCCGGAATGGTTCGGGGCGAACCTGAGGCATTCGCGGAAACTGGCCTCGGCCTCGGGAATCCTCCCCAGCTCCACCAGGATGTTGCCCCTGTTGTTCAGGGCCTCCGGGTAGGCGGGAAAGATCTCGATCGCCCTGTTGTAGCTCGCCAGCGCGCCCGCGTCGTCGCCGCGGGCCGCCTTCCAGCAGCCCAGAAAGTACTGCGCCTTCGCGCTGCCCGGCGAGGTTTGGGCGAGAGCGGGATAAAACGTGTCCGCATTGTGCCAGACCTGGTTCCGTTCGAGGGTCCTGCCTGCGAAGACAGCGGCCAGGATCACAGCCGCAAAGAATCCGGCCTTGGGGATCCGGCACAGCCCCTGCGAAAGGAGGAGCACGAGCCCGATGCTGGGCATATAGGCGAGGCGCTCGCCCATGGTCGTTCCGATCGGCAACAGAAGATTGGCCGTCGGCGCGAAGGCAAGCGCCCAAAGGGCGATCCCAAAACGGGTGACCGGCCGCCGGGCAAACGACCAGAGGGCGACCGCGGCCAGCGCCAGGCCGGCCCAGGCCCGGGGATCCGCGAGCGTCATCACGAGCGGGATCTGTTTGTAGGAATAGTCCGCCGAGAGCGCGACCGGCGCGACCGACTTCGCCACGTACAGCACCTGGACCCAAAGCGCCGTTGCGATTTGCTGCGGCCCTCCGACCAGCGACATCGGGTTGTCGATCACGGGGATGAACACCGGCCCCTCGGCAACCGCCGCGCGGGCCCAGAAGTAGACGGCCACGACGGCGCAGGCGGCGGCCGCATGGACGGCGAACCGCCAAAGCGGAAAGCGGCGCCCCGACTCGAAAAAGGGGAACAGGAGGGCCACGCCCGCCATCGCGGCCGCGCTTTCCTTGGAGAACACGCCAAGGACAAAGAGGACCAGGGCCGGGAGCTCCGAACCGCGGCGGTAGAGCAGCAGGGCCCCGAGCCCGAACGCGGCGGCAAGCATCTCATTGCCGCCGACAATCGCGGCGACCGTCTCGCTGTGGATCGGCAGGACGGCGAACAGGAGCGAGGCGATGAACGCCACGCGATAGCCGACACGAAGGTCCACGAGCAGCCGGTACACGAGCAGGACCACCGCCGAACCGAGCGCGAGGTTCAGGGCGTGAAACGGCCACGGCCGACCGCCGCCGAACACCCAAACCAGGTTCCATACCGTTTCCGTCACCGGCCTGTAGAGCGTCAACCCGGGGCGGTCGGGCCAGTATCCGTGGGTCCAAACCTCGCCGAGCTGGCTGAGAAACTGAAGGCGCTTGTTCTGTACGATGAGGGGCAGGTCGTCGTACAGGAATGAACCCGTGACGCTGGAGAGGTTTGGAGCAAGGAAGGCGAGGACCAGCCAGAGCCCGGCCCAGGGCACCGGACCCGGGGTGTCTTCGGCGACAGGGACCGGCGCGGCTGGCGGCGACGCTGGAACGGGGGCCGACTTTCTGGCGGCCCGCTCGGCTTCGCGGCGCTGGCGGCGGCTGTTGCTCACGGATCCACGATCGCCCAAAACTCGGCCGGATCGGAGAGATCGGCGAGAACCGCGGACGGCGAGTGGGAGGCGAGCTCGGCTGCGGAATGATTGCCCGTGGCGACCGCCAGCGACTTGGCGCCAAAGGCCCGCGCGCAGGCCACGTCCCTGGGCGTGTCGCCGATCACCCAGACGCGGTCCGGCGGAAACTCCACGCCGTGCCGCTCCCGGGCGCGACGAAGGGCGTGCGGGCCGAGTTCGTCGCGCAGCTCGCTGTCGTCCGCAAAGGCGCCAAAGGGAAAATGGTGTGCGAGCCGGTGGTACCCAAGCTTGACCTCGGCTCCCCTCCGGATGTTGCCGGTGAGAAGACCCTGGGCGATGTCGCCCCTGGCGTCCGTGGCGTCCAGGATGGCCCGGACCCCGGGGAGGACCACGGCCCCGGGATTATCCAACTCGGCGGGCAACGCTTCCAGGTATGCCTCGTAGTAGCGCTCAAAGTTTCCCGGGGTCGCGGGCACGCCGAAACGGGTGAAAATCTGCCTCACGATCCAGTGGTCGGTGCGGCCGGAAAAGTCGATGTCATCGATGAAGCCATTGATATGAAACGTGTTGCGAAGCGCGTTTCCCATCGCGCGCACGCCTGCGCCACCCGAGAGGATCAGGGTGCCATCGATGTCCCATAGAAACAGCGTCTTCAATGAAACAAAAGACCTCGCCGATGCGTCTGATCGAGGCAAGGAAAACGCAACCATGAAGAATCCCCGACTCTGTGTTCTATTTGCCGCGGCCGCTGGAGTTTTCTGGCTGGCGGGGTGCACGACCCCCGAGGCCCGGATCAACGCCCAGCCGCAGGAATTTGCGAAGCTCACCCCCGCACAGCAGGCGCTTGTGAAGAGCGGGCAGGTCGGGCTCGGCTTCAGCATGGACGCAGTCAAGCTGGCCCTTGGCGACCCGGACCACATCACCATCCGGACGGACGCAAGCGGGCAGGTCCAGATCTGGCACTACGTCACCTATGAGACGCCAAACGGAGTCGTCCTCTATGCGGGGTACTACCACCGCCGCGGATACGGAGGGGGCTGGTGGGGACCGGACTTTGGCAACCCCTACTACCTGGACTATCCCGACCGGCGGGTTCACGACCGATTCCAGATCGTTTTCAAGGACGCCAAGGTCGTCTCAATCGAACAGGACGCCCCGGGCGGAAACTGAAAGGTTGGACGGTTTGACCCTCGTAGGTCAGCGAGCTTGCTCGCGCCTTCCTGGAGCGCGAGCAAGCTCGCTGACCTACAACGGATCGGACGCATCCCGGTTCACCGTCACCTCGACCTTGAGTTCCTTGGCAGGGGCGCCGCGATACGTGCCGCTGACCGGCCGGATGTCCGCGTAGTCGCGGCCCACCGCGAGCTTTACGTAACGATCGTCGGCCGGCCGGTCGTGGGTCGGGTCGTACGCGGCCCAGCCGTAACCCGGCACATAGGCCTCCATCCAGGCGTGGGAAGCCTCCACCTCGCCCGGCCGCCGGTGTGCGTTCAGAAAATAGCCGCTCACATAGCGCGCGGGAATGTCGGCGCTGCGGCACATCCCGATCATGACATGGGCAAAGTCCTGGCAGACCCCGGCCCGGAGCTTGAGCGCGTCGCCCGCGTGCGTGTGCACGCCGGTGACGTTTGGCTTGTAGGCCAGGGCCTTGAACACGTGCCTGCCGATGCGGCTCACATCGCCCCAGACGTCGCCCCTGCCGTCGGCGAGCGCGTCCTGGGCCTCGCGCCAGAGTTCCACCTCCAGCGGCACGTACTGCGAATCGGTGAGGAACTCCGCCACCATCTCCCTCTCCTCGCTGCGCACAAGGTCCGGGAAAGGCACCTCGGGAATGGCCGCCCGCGAGCCGTTGGGAACCGTCACGACGTCGGAACGCGTCTCGATCACCAGTTTCCGGTGTTTCGAGGGGATGTCGAAGTGGATGATGACGTTCCCGTAGAAGTCGGCGTACTCCGAGGTCTCCGCGCCGGGCTCCAGGTGGAGCGTGAAGTCGCGGCAGGCCTGGGTGTGGTCGTCCACCGGGCGCAGCCGGACCTCGTTGTAGCTGTCCCGGACCTCGCCTGCGTACACAAAGGTGGTTCGATGAAGTAGGCGAAGGAGCATGCGGGTCCTGCAGGGTGACGCCTGCTACTGCTGCTGCTGTTGCTGCTGCTCCAACTCGGACTCGACCGGGTAAAACATCGTCGTCTGGACCACTTCGTCCCCGATTCGATCAAGGGCCGTCTGAGTCTCAAGAAGAAACTCATGCAGGCCCCGCTCGAGGACGTCCTCGATCGTGAGGGACTGCAGGTCGGCCAGCAGGCGGCGCGCCGCCCTTGCGGCTCCCGTGCGCGGGCGGGCCCCGGTCTCGCCGAGGATGCGGCGCAGGAAGTCGTCGATCTGCGCCACGCAGTAGTGCAGGGAGCGCGGGAACGAGTCGGAGAAGACCAGGAATTCGGCGACCTTCCACGCAAGGATCTCGCGGACGTAAAATCTCCGGTACGCCTCGAGGGCGCTCGCCGAGCGCAGCACGGCCTGCCACTGCGCGGTGTCGACCGCCCCGCCCACGTCGGCGGCGCTCGGCAGCAGGATGTGGTACTTCACGTCGAGGATGCGCGTGATCTTGTCGGCGCGCTCCAGCAGCTTCCCGAACTGGATGAATTCCCATCCCTCGTTCCGCGGGTAGGTCGCGTCGGTGAGGCCCTGGAAGAGGTGGGAATTCCTCTTGATGTCCTGGAAGAACTGGTAGGGGCCGGCGGCCCAGATCTCGGCCGTGCTGTGGCCCTTCAGGAAGAGGTAGAGCTCGTTGATCGTCTCCCACATCTCGACGGAGATCTGGTCCCGGATCATCCGCGCGTTCTCGCGGGCCGTGAAGACGCAGGAGAGGATCGAGCTCGGGTTGCGCAGGTCCAGCGCCATGAACTCAGTGACGGTCCGGCTGTCCGCGATCTCATACAGGGTGTCGAAAAGCTCGTCGTCGCCCGAGCTCGCCAGGATCGAGCCCCAATGCTCCTTGACCGCGTCGTCGTTGATCCCCTGGAAATCCAGGAGGAACTGGAGGTTCACCTCGAGGAGGCGGGCGATGTTCTCCGCCCGCTCGATGTACCGGCTCATCCAGTAGAGCGAGTGGGCCACCCGCGAAAGCATCACGGTGGTCTGGGGGCGCTCGGGAGGTGTCTTGGCGGGGGGCATGGCGGCGTCCGTCACTCTTCTGCGTTGAGGACCCAGGTGTCCTTCGATCCGCCGCCCTGGGATGAGTTCACGACGAGGGAGCCCTTGCGCAGGGCCACCCGGGTGAGCCCCCCGGGAGTCACGACCGTCTTCGCGCCGCACAGGATGTACGGCCGCAGGTCGATGTGCCGGCCCTGGAGGCTGCGGTCGCACCACGTGGGCGAGCGGGACAGCATGATCGGGTCCTGGGCGATGAAGTTGCGCGGATTCGCCGCGACCTTGGCGCGGAAGTCCTCGACCTCGGCCGCGGTGGCTGCCGGCCCGATCAGCATGCCGTAGCCGCCGGCCTCGTTGGCGGACTTGACCACCAGCTTGGCGATGTTCTGAAGGATGAACTTCCGGTCCGCAGGCTCGGAGGCGAGGTAGGTGTTTACGTTGGGAAGGATGGGCTCCTGGTCCAGGTAGTACTTGATGATGCGCGGGACGTAGGCGTAGATCACCTTGTCGTCGGCGACCCCCGTCCCGATGGAGTTGGCGAGCGCCACGTTGCCCGCGCGGTAGGCCCCGACGAGGCCCGTGACGCCGAGCTGGGAATCGGCCCGGAAGACCGAGGGGTCGAGGAAGTCGTCGTCGATGCGCCGGTAGATGACGTCCACCTGCACCAGGCCGGCCGTCGTCCGCATGAACACGCGGGCGTCCCGGACCAGCAGGTCGCGGCCCTCGACGATCGGAATCCCCATCTGGCGGGCGAGGAACGTGTGCTCAAAATACGCGCTGTTGTATACGCCGGGGGTGAGGAGGACGACGTTCGTCTTGTCGGCGCTGCGCGGGGAGAGATGGAGCAGGGACTTCAGGAGCGTGTCGGCGTAGCTTTCGACCGGGCGCACGCGGTAGCTTTGGAAGAGGTTCGGGAACGCACGGCGCATCGCCGCGCGGTTCTCGATCATGTACGACGCTCCCGACGGGCACCGCAGGTTGTCCTCAAGCACAAGGTAGTTCCCGGCGTGGTCGCGGATCAGGTCGGTGCCGCAGACGCTCACGTAGATGTCGCGCGGCACCGAGAAGTTCATGAACTCCCGCCTGAAGTGCTTCGCGCTGAGCACCTGCGCCGCCGGGACCACCTTGTCCTTGAGGATCTTCTGCCCGTGGTAGAGGTCGTGAAGGAAGAGGTTGAGCGCGGTGATCCGCTGGATCAGCCCGGCCTCGATCCTCTTCCACTCGGCGGCCGGGATGATGCGCGGGATCAGGTCGAAGGGGAAGATCCTCTCCGTTCCCTCGGCGTCGTTGTAGACGGTGAAGGTTACGCCGCGGCGAAGGAACGCGAGGTCCACCGCCGCCCTCCGCTGGTCGAATTCCGCCTCAGGGAGCGTGCCGAGGCGCTCGGCCAGGCGGCGGTAGTGAGGGCGGACTTCGCCCCCCTCTCGGAACATCTCGTCAAAAAAGGTGGAGCTATCGTAGGTTGGGCTGAGGATCGACACGGCAAGGGGTTTCCCGAGACGTGCCTTGAATAGCAGTTCCCTTGCCAGCAAGGAACGGAAAACCGGGCCTGGCCCGGAACCCCCTCAGACGGACAGCAATAGGCGCGTCGGATCCTCGATCGCCTGCTTCACCTTGATGAGGAAGGTCACGGCC
>CAZGOX010000159.1:0-6272 GCA_964527955.1 uncultured Opitutaceae bacterium
TCCCGAAGCCCCCGTAGTAAAAAATACCGATGAGATAGAGGAGCGCTGTGCGCAGGACGATGCGCCGGACGGCCGCGCCGCGGCCGCCCGAGGCCACGATCCTGTCGAGGGAATAGGGGATCGCGACTCCCACCATGAAGACGAACAGGGGGAAGATGAGGTCGTAGAAGCGCACACCCGCCCAAGGGGAGTGGTCCAGCTGCGCCGCCGCGACCCGCGCGACCGCCCCGCCCCGGAATTGGGAGAGGGCGCTGCCCACGGCGTCGGCGCCGACGATCCACATCATGTCGAAGCCGCGCAGGGCATCGAGGGCGAAGACGCGCTCGGCGGGCGGCGAAACCGGGCGGTCGCCTAGCTGTGGGGAGGGGGAGTCGGCTTTTTCCATTCGAAGCGGGGGTAAATCTCGCGCATGACCGGGCTCCATTTCACGAGGAGCCTTTGCGCCTCCAGGATGGAGTCGCCTGCAGGCGCCGCCGGGAACGCACCGTGCTCGTCGCACCAGCTGTATTCCCAGTCGGCGAGCTCGCGGTAGAACGGGCTCGAGTCGTTCCCGGGGCGGTCCATGACCCGGGCCAGCTTGTCGTCACTGTAGCCGGGAGGCTGCGCGGCGAGGAACACGAAGAACTTCTCCCAGCGATGAAGGTAGAATCCCCGGATGAGGCCCGACCACTGGCGCCCGGCGTAGTCGGAGAGGAAGGCGCCGCGGCTCGGCGGGCCCCACACGGTCAGGAGGAGCCTGGCGTTGCGCTCGTACAGGTCGCGCTCCTGCGTCGTCGTTCCCCATTTTCTCGCGTCGGAGAGCCATCTGCCGAGCAGGAACTCTCGCCGCGTGCCCACGAGCGTGTCGAGGTCGACGATCATGTCGAAAAACCGCGCCTTTGCGGCCTCGAAACGGCGGGAGTCGCCCGACCGGTAGGCCGCGACGACGTCGGCATAGACGGGCACGGAGAGGTCGGCCAGGGCCTGGCGCGCCACGTCAACCAGGTCGTACCGGAAGGTGTCGGCCGACGAGAGCGGGCCCGAGGCGGCCAGCAGCCTCTCCCAGGCGGCCCAGACGTCGGCGGGCTCGTAGTCGCGCACGAAGTCGCCCCAGGGCGACGCCCGGTCCAGCGTCAGCGCCGGCCGAGCCCCGATCGGGCTCTCCATCCCCGGGGAGGGATTGTGCTGCGAATAGACCGACCTGAGGAGGAGCCTCCAGGCAAGCTGCGCGTCGGGCGAGTCGCTTCCGTAGCGCGCCGTCACATAGCCGCGCAGCCACAGCGCCAGGTCGGGCTCGGAATCCCTCCACGCGAGGTCGAGGGCGAGGTCGTAGACGACGGGATTCTGCTCGATGGCCTCAGGGAACACGCCAAGTCCAACCAGGCGGCCCCCCGCGGGCTTGGCGAGGAGCGAGGGGGCGTTGGCCGCGATCGCCGGGAGGTTCGCGCCCGTTGCGGTGCGCCCGCCGAAGTTGTGTAGGACGCCCACGACCCACGGGCGGCCCCAGAAGGCCTGGGTCTCGCGCCACTTCTCGCCGGTGAGATCCAGGACAAGGAGGCGGTCCGCCGGGATGCCCTTCACGATGCCCTCTCGGATCGTCCAGCCCTGCATGACGATGATCGCCTCGCGGTCGAAATCGCTCGCTATGGAGAAGAGCTTCGCGCCGACGGCGGCCAGATAGTCGGGGGTGTCCTTGGGCGGCTCGCTCTCGTGGAAGGGATCGGCGGCGTAGAGGTGGTCGGTGCCGAGGAGCCGGGTCTGCTCCTCGAGGAACCCGCGGCCGAAGCGCGCGAAGAGCGGGTCGTCGGGGTCGAGCTGGGCCGTCCCAGGGGGAACGTCGCACCAGATCGGCTTCAGCTGGATCCTGGAGCCGGGGAACTTCTCCCTGAAGGCCAGCGGCACGCATCCGGAGAACCCCTGGAGAATCGGCGTCATTCCGAGCTCGCGCTCCCGGCTCAGGATGAAGCGGCCGAGGTCCAGGTGTGAATCGATCCAGGACTGCGGAAGCGGCCCGGCCCATTGCTCGATGTTGGTGAGGAGCTGCCAGCACGAGAACGCCGGGCCGGCGAGGTATTTCCGGATTTCGGAGTCGTCCATCCCAAATCGGCGGAGCGTGGCCTGCATGACAGCCTCCTGGCCAGTCGTGGCGAGAGGCATGTTGATCCCGTGAAGCGCCATCCAGTCGATCTCCCTCTCCCACCGCGCCCGGTCCCACCACGCCATCGTGTAGTTGAAGGTGCAGTAGTTGAGATAGGCGCGGCGGGGGTAGGGCGACGTGATCCTGACCTTTGACGGCACGGCCGGAAGGGTGGCCGGAAGGGCAAGGTTGTCCCCGTCCCACGAGGTCTGGGCGTGGGCCACGTTGCCCAGGTACCAGTTCAGCGCCGAGGCGATCGACACGCCCGTGTTGCCGCGCAGAACGAGCCCGCCGTCACGGGTCTCCACCTCGAAGACGTCGGCCCCTCCGGCCCCGGGGGCAATCTGCTCGACGCGGATTCCCGCGGCGCTCGAGGGAATGACCCGGTGCACGAGGGCGAGCGCGGCCGTCTCAACCGGAGTCGCGCCCCGCGCCGCGAAGCAGAAAGCGAAGAGCGGGGCCGCAAGGGCGGCGAGGCGGACGAGGGCTCCGTGGAAAGCTCCCCGGAGTTCGTAAATAGGATGAACAGCAGTCGGGGTGGTGGCTGGTGGCATGCTGATGGGGCTTCAATTCCCGCGGGGGAGGCCACCCTCCGGGGACTTGAATGGGGGTTTCCCCTTTTGTCGCACATCGCCCGGCCGTTATCGAGAAAGTTTGCGACGGGCCGACGGGGGCGTGCGCGGGGCGGGCGGGAAAACCGCCCGGGTGCGCGAAAAAAATGGCGTTGGATCATATTTAGACTTGTCTTATGAGCTGCGTTAATGACGCTGACCGGCGAATGAGATTCCCACGCCCGATGCCAAGCCTCGCCTGGGCCGTTCTCGCGGTTCCCGCATTGGCGGTGGGCGTCGGCGCGCAGAGCCGCGATGCCGTCGCCGAGATCCTCGAGCGCAGGGTCGAGGACTTCGCGGTGCAGGGCCAGGAGGCGCGCGCCGTCCTTGAGGGGATAGGCTCGGCCTACCGCTTCCCGGTCGTCATCGACCCCGACGTCCAGGGGACGGTGAACCTCGAGGTGCATGACGCCGCTCTCAGGACGGTTGTGGAGGCCATCTGCCAGCCCAAGGGATGGAGCTTCGAGGTCTCGGGCAGCGGGTACCTGCTCGTGCGCAGGTTCGTCACGCGGATCTATCCGGTCGATTACCTGCAGATGACCCAGACCGGGTCCAGTTCGGCAAGCATCAACCTGAGCGAGAGCGCCGGGGCGGCGGCCTCCGGACTCACCGGTGCCCCGAACGGCGCGGGCGGGATGTCCCCCGCGGGATCCGGCCAGGCCTTGCAGGGCGGTGCAGGGGTCGCGAGCGGCGGGACGTCCACCCTGAGCGTCTCCCAGCAGAACGACGCCGACTTCTGGGGGAGGCTCGAGGTCGACCTAAAGGGCATGGTTGGAGAGGGGGAGTCGCTTGTCGTGAACCGATTCGCAGGCCTCGTTCAGCTCCGCGGATCGATTCGGACCCACGCGGTGATGGAGAGCTACCTCCGAAGAGTCCTCGAGAGGGTGGGCCGCCAGGCGAGGATCTCGGTCAAGGTCATCGAGGTCGACCTGAACGACCAGTCCAAGGCCGGAATTGACTGGAACGCCACGGCCGCCTCGGTGGGGCGGATCGGCGGCACGGCATTGAGGCTCTCCGGCGCCTCGAGCGCGACCGGTGCGATCGCGCAGGTTGGGTCCATCACACTGAGTCCGGACACGTTCACCGGGACGATCGGCGCCGGCGGAGTGCAGGCTGCCATCAGCGCGCTTTCCGAGCAGGGTACGGTGCGCGTGGAATCGAAGCCGGAGGTCGCCGCACTGAACAACCAGACGGCGTTTGTCCAAGTGAGCGAGGATCAGCCGTTCTTCAGCCGCACCAGCACGACCACCATAAACGCTGGAGGGACCACACAGGCGGGCACGCAGCCGATCGTGAACACGAACTATTCCGAGAGCACGGTCTCGTTTGGCAACGTGCTCGAGATCACCGTCCAGATCGCCGACGATCTCACGACCAAGCTGTCGCTCTCCCCGGCGATGACAGAGCTCAAGGGCACGGTGACCTCGCCCGACGGCCAGGAGACGGCGCCCGTGACGGACACCAAGAGGGCCCGCACGACGGTCACGCTTCGCAACCACGAGACCGCGGTCGTTGGGGGCTTCATAACGGAAACCGTTGCGAAGGACAGGCGCGGCATTCCCGGGCTGTCCAGCCTGCCCCTCCTTGGCGGAGCGTTCGCGACGTCGGCCGGGGCGAAGACGCGAACCGAGCTTGTATTCCTGGTGACGGTGAACGCCGAGGAGCCTCCAGCGCTTGTTCCCGTCGACGCCGACGATCCCACCCCGGCGGCCCCGGGCGGAGCCGGGCGCCCGGCTCCGGCTCGCGCCGACGGCGGCCGAAGGGTGGAGCGCATCGACGCCCTGGGGGATGTCTCATGAGCGACGCGGCCCAGGGCATCGACTGCAGGAGCGAGCAGCTCGACTCCTTCCTGCTGGCCAGGCTCCAGGGCGCGGGGGCCACTGAGCGCCAGATCCTTTCGGCGCAATCCTACCACCGCGATGTCGAGGGACGCCAGCCTGTCAGCCGAACCCTCGTCGAGCTCGGCCTTGCCACCGACGACGCCGTGGCCCGCTGGATCGCGGAGTTCTTCGGGCTGCCGTACCTGCCCAGGGAGGACCTCCGTGTCGTCGGCGACGCCTACAAGGCCCTGCCCGAGGCCATCGCGAGGAACCGCCACGCGATAGCCATAGCCCGGACGGGGGCGCGGGTCACCGTGGCCATAGCGGATCCGTCATGGCCGCAGTTTGCCCAGGTGCGCTACGCGCTTGAGCACCACCCGGTCGAATGGGTGGTCTCGCCCCAGGCCGACATCGCGGCTCGGGTCGCGGAGACCTACTCCGCCAACCTTGAGGTCCGGGACAACGAGCTCGAGCGGTTTGTCGAAGACATGATTCGGGAGGCCGCGCACACGCGCGGCCTCTCGGACATCCACTGCGTCCCCGAGGATCGCAGCTGCGAGATCAGGTGGCGCGTCGACGGCGACCTCGTTCCATGGGGGACGCTGCCCGGATCGATGAAGGAAACGGTGTCGGCGCAGCTCAAGTTGTCTTCAACCCGAGGGCCGGACGGCAGGTCCCGGGGCTCGGCCGCATCCGGAGGGCTTGACGTCGCCAACCGCCTTGAGGCGCAGGACGCCTCATCCGTCCGCGAATACGGGAGCAAGCGCGTCTCACTGCGGTATTCGGTCATACCCGCGATAAACGGGGAGAGCATCGTGATCAGGATCCTGGACCAGAGCGCCCAGGTTGGATCGCTCGAGGAGCTCGGCATGCTCGATGACACGGCGATACGCTTCAGGACCGAGCTGAGGAGGCCAAACGGGATCATATTGGTGTCCGGCCCAACGGGCCACGGCAAGAGCACGACCCTGGCGGCCGCGGTGCCATGGCTGGATTCCCGCAACAAGAGGATACTCAGCGTCGAGGATCCGGTCGAGTACCGCCTCAGGGCGGTGACGCAGGTGCCGGTTGGCCCGCGCATGCACTTTGCGTCCGTGCTCAGGGCCTTCCTTAGGCACAACCCTGACATCATAATCGTCGGGGAGATCCGCGACGCGGAAACCGCCTCGCTCGCGATGCGGCTTGCGCTCACCGGGCACCTGATCCTCACGACGGTCCACGCAAACACGGCGATCCAGGCGCTGTGCCGCCTCCTGGACCTCGGCGTCGAGGCGGCGATGTTGTCGGCGACGGCCCGCCTTCTTGTCGGACAGCGCCTCGTCAAGCGCTTGTGTCCGCTCTGCCGCCAACCGCACCGGAAGGCGGGGGCGCTGCTCGAGCGCTACGGGTACATTGTAGAGATGGCCGAGCACGCCGCGGCCGGCGGCCGCGGGGACGCGACGCGAGGGGCGTTCTTCGAGGCCGGGGGGGGCTGCAGCGCCTGCAACCGGAGCGGATACGCGGGCCGGACGGGGATCTTCGAGTTCCGGGACGTAAGCGGAACGGTGGCCGAGCTGCTCGTGCGCCAGAGGACGCGGTTCGACCCGGCGTCGGCAGAGGCGGCCCTCTCGGCGGAGCTCGCGGCGGGCGACATCCGCGCACGAAGCATGCGCGAGGACGGGATCGCCAAGGCGGCCCTCGGGCTGACCACCCCCGAGGAGGTGTTTGGCGCGACTATGGACGGAG
>CAZGOX010000160.1:0-2375 GCA_964527955.1 uncultured Opitutaceae bacterium
CCTTGTCCCACCCCAAGCTTCCAATCCACAAATCGGATCGGAGATTGGGGGCGGCGGGAGGTCAGGCGCGGCGGCGGATGCGCTCGAGCGTGAGGTCCTGCAGGAAGGAGAGGTAGTCCTCGGCGGCGTCGGCCAACGCGCCCACGCAGCGGGCGTACGCGAGCATGACACCCGTCGCGGGCTGGGCGCTCGTGCGCAGCAGGGCCCGGAGGTGCGAGGCGGTCTCGGAATCCTCGAGGACGGCCTTGGGGGAGGGAGCCGGGTCGCAAAGGAAGAATTCGACGTCGGGAGCCTCTTCCCGGTCGCCGACCGGGCTCTGCAGGGAAAAGACCTTGGGCTTGAGCCGGTACGAATGGAAGGCTTCGGAGCCCAATGCCAAGTCTGCGCACACTTTGGCCTTGGCGGGCTCGGAACCGGGCGCCTTCGTGGCGAGGTAACGCTCGATCCGGCGGCCGATACGGTGCTGGTGAATCGGGAAGGTGACCACGGAGCTGTTCTTCTGGACGTGGCGCGAAAGCCGGTACCGGATCCAGTACCGGGCGAAGTAGCTGAAGCGCGCCGCCGAGGCGCCGGGCACGTATCGATCGATCGCATCGAGCAGGCCGCATGAGGCCGCACTGAGGAGATCCGAATGGTCCCGCGGGTTGTGGTTCCATGCGGCGACCTTGGCCAGGCCATAGTTTGCGAGGAAGATCGTCTCGCGCAGGCTCACCACCTGGCGGCAGAAGTCGTCCGCGAGAGGGTCGACCGCGCGCAGGTTTGGGCGGGCGGCGTCCGCAATCGCAAGGTAGGTGCAAACCGGCACCGCAGAGAGCAGCCAATGGGTTAACCCCTCGACATTGCTCGGGGCAAGCCCTTCGACTCGGCCCTTGGCCTCGCTCGGGGCCAAAAGCCCGGCGAGTTCCCGGCGGCGCGCGATGCTCAGGCGGGCGGTGCGCCAGGATGTGGCTGCGCGAGCCGGCTCGGCATCGGTGGCGTCGCCGCCCTTGTGCGGCAGCTTCTCGAGCCACGCCGCGATGACGCCCGGGTTGGCGGCGAGGCGCCCGGCGAGGTCACCCTGCAGACCCCGGAAATTCAAAAAAAGCTCGTGGTTCCGGGTGTAGTCTGGGGTCGCGGCCATCGCATCGACTATAGCAAACAGGGGGCGCTACAGTAGTGCCCAGTACATGCAGGATCGGCGCTGGGGAGTTGCCCCCAGGGCCATGGCACGTTCATGCCATCACCGGCCCGTGCTATTGTCGTCCGTCTTGCGATGGACTTACCCAACGAGGCGCTTGCGCGCTGGCTTGCCCACGGAGTCTCCTCCCGCACCCATCCCGTCCTGCGCTGGGCCCTGGGGCGGTATTTTTGCCCGTTGGGAATCCGGGCCGAGTCCCTGGAGGCCGAGCCGTTCAGCGCCCTCGAATCAGGCCTGGGTGAGTGGTGGCTTCGCGGGCCGTGCTGGGATCCCGCAGGAATTGATCCTGAGGGCTCGGCCGGGCCCGACTTCGATGTCCTGCGGCGGCATCCCGGGAGCTTTGCGGTCGAGGTCGATCGCAGGGGGATGCTTTCGATCACCCAGGTTCCGTCGGCTGGCGTCGCTCCCGCGGTGAGCGCGTTCTGGGCCGATGGCGACAGCGTCTGGAGGGCGGCGCGCCACGCGGTGAGGGCGGCGCACAGGGTCGAGTCGATCCTCTTCGGCGCGGCGGGAATGATCCTCGCAGGGGATCCGCTGTCGGAGGTCTACGCGGGCGGCGATGACGCGGGGTTCTGCGAGGCGGTCGCCCGGGCGATGAATATTTAGAAGGGGTCAGGCTGCGTATTTAAAAGGGGTCAGGCTGCGAACTTTTGACCTCCGCTGCGGAGGTCAAAAGTTGCAGCCTGACCCCTTACGGCCAGCGAGCTCGACAGGGTAGGGACGGGCGGCCCGCCCGTCCGGGCAAACCTCGGGGCCCTTCGGAGGCTCGGACGCGCGGGCCGCGCGTCCCTACCACGAATCCCCGTTCCCAACACCTGTAGGGCCACGCGCGCAACGGGAAACGACACGGTTCACGCCAGACAAGGCATGGCGCCGGGACGACCTGTTCAAGGTAGGGACGGGCATACTCGCAGGCCCATACGCAGCCCGTCGGCCAGGAAACCATCGCCTGGGGCTGGGAGTCGTCATTGGTTTCCGGTTCTGCTGCGGTCCAACCAGGCGCAGTGTCGACGGGAGCCGCGGGCTCGGAAGGGCCCTGTGTCCCGAGGTCATCGAGCGTCCCGGCAATCGAGGACTTCAACCCTGCGATGGCGGATTCCGCCTGGTGCACGCCGCGCTGAGCGAGGCGGGTTGTGACGAAGACTCCGAGGACAAGTGCGGTCATGGTCGCGGCCAAGCCGGTGATGACCCCGGCGAA
>CAZGOX010000160.1:2475-6242 GCA_964527955.1 uncultured Opitutaceae bacterium
TCCCCGATGGGTGAGTCCAGGCTCGCAGCCATCGTAAGGGACTTCCTTGCGCAGTACCCGACGAAGCACGACTACTGGGAACTCGCAAATCGCAGCCTTGCGCGCCGCCTTCGGGCCGTGTTCCCGGCGGGCAAGGCATTTTCAGTGACGCTTTCCATCGAGCCGGACGAGATGTATACGGCGCGGAGGGCCAGCCGTGTGGAGGTCGATGTCGACGGCGCCGCGTCCGAGTGGTTCACCTTCGAGTCCGCCGTCCCGCTCCGCCGGCGGCTGCATGTTCTCCGTGTCGGCTATCAGTACCAGCCCGGCTGCCCACAGGAGGCCATTCCCGACTACCGATATGTCCAGCAGGAGTTGCTGTTGTTCGGCGCTGCGCACGACCTCGGGTCTCCGTCCGGGCGACTGCTCGCGGCCGCCTACCTTCTGGGGAGGTTCCCCTCCCTTCCCAGGCTTTCCGTCTCTCTGGATCACGAGGGCGTCGCATGGCTGGCGGCCTCCCGAAGGTTGCCGGGGGTCGCGCCCCTGGAGGCGGATGGCGATTGCCGGGCTCAGCGCCGGTATCCGGAGGAGGAACTCGTGTTCGCCCCGGTGGAATACTGCGCGGGTGTCCGGCTCCCCGCCCGAAGCAACCGCCGGTACGTCACACCGCCCCTGGCTACGGGCGCGGGCGGCGCCGCGTACGAGGCGGAGCTGCGGAGCGTAGAGGAAGGACTGGCGTCCGGGATTGTCCTGCCCGAGGAATCTTCGGTGCGGGCAGGCCGGCACGGCCTTGTCGCGGTCGATCGCATGGCGGTTGCCTGGCCGGGGGAATTCCTGACCAACGCCGCGGCGCGCGCCGGCAAGGCGGAGCCGGCGACCTGCGGCGTGCCACAAGGTTGGTTTCCCACGTACCGGACCGCGGAGCTGGCGGGCCTGGCCATTCCGGGCACGCCGCTTGCGGCGGTCGTGCCCGCTTGGCTTGCCGAACGACTCGGGGGCATGGAAGGCGACATCCGGGCCACGCCCGCGACCTTGGAGCGCCGCCTTGTCCTCTTTCAACGGGCCGGGCCATGACACGGTTTCGCGGCGGCCTGGCACTGGCCTTGGCGACGGCGCTTGCGATCGCCCGGCCTGGAAACGTCTGCCATGCGCAGGCGGATTCGACCGTGTACCTTCCGGTCCAGCCCGGAATCCAGAGCAGCAACGGCGCCCGCTTCTGGCCGGCGCTCGCCGGCACGAGGTTTCCGACGGTGATGACGATCTACCCGAGCGTCCCGGCGGCGGGCGTCGACTACTACTCGTACTCGTCGCCGGGAGGCGTGATCCCATGGAGCAACGGGACCCTGGGAAACGCCCAGTTTGTCGTCTACCATCCCTCGAACGGCACCTACTGGATTGCGCAGGCGTTCAGCACCTCCGGGTCAAACGTGGCGGGTTCGGGAGGCGGGATTGCGGTCGCAGGCTACGGCATGGTCGGAAGCGGGACGCCCGTGGCCTTTTGCGGCGGAGGCGGCCGCCAAACTCCCATCTACTGGGAAATCGTGATCCTTTCGCAGATCCAGCCGCCGGCGACCACGCTTTCCGCCTCGGCGGGCTCGGTAGTGCTGGGTCAATCGGTGAGGCTGACCGCGACGACAACCTCGCCGTCGGCGACCCTGTACGCGCAGGCCATCGACTATTCCCCGGACGGCGCCACATGGGCGTCCGGGACGACGGTTGCCGGAGCGAATTGGTCCGGCGGCCCGGCGTCGCAGCATTCGCTGGCGTGGTCCTTCAGTCCGACCTCCGTCGGAACCTGGTACTTCCGCGCGGCCGGAACGGACAGCGTGGGCATTTCGAATTCCGCGACTGCTACGGTGAGCGTGGCCAGGGCGGGCCAGTCGATTTCCAGTTCCAACGCCTCGATCACCTTCGGGCAGTCGTTTGCGCCGGCGGAGACGGGGGGCGCAGGGACCTATGAGTTCTGCGTCGCCGGGGACACCAACTGGGACTGGAATACCGCCCCCTGGGTCGCGGCAACCGACGCCAATGCCGGAACAAACCTCGGCTCCGCGGCATCCCCGGACTGGGTTCCCACGTGGACGCCCGGCCTCGCCGGCGCACCGTCGCCCACAAATACCGCGGTTGCGGGAACCTACCTTTTTTGGGTTGGCAACGAGGGAAGCGCGACCGTCAGCCCGGCGCTTGCCCCGGGAAGTTCCGGCGGGACGTACGCCCTTACCGTGAACAAGGCGACACCGGTCGGCTCTTTTCACGGGCGGATGTTCACCTATGGGACGACGCTCTCTGGGATTCTAAATGCGACCTTTGCAAATCCGTACAGCTCCGCGGTGACGCAGCCGACGGGTGCCACGACCTATTCCGCCTCGGGCTACGGCCCCGTGTCGGCCGGCACGGTCCTCCCCGGGGGCACGTATGTCGTGACAGCCTCGTACCCGGGCGACGCAAACTACAATCCTGCGACGGCCGCGGCCACGTTCACCGTCGGGCCGGAGTTCCAGGCTCCCGTGACCATCACTCCCACCCTGGCATCCCTGACGACCGGCCAGTCGGCCGTGTTCACCGCTTCAGGCGGCTCCGGAACCGGTTCGTATGGATGGGGAGGTTCCGGATCGGGAGTCGGGGCGTCGCAGACCATCACCTTCAACTCCACCGGGGAGTTCACGGTCACGGTGGCCAGGGCCGCGGACACAAACTTCATCCAGTCGAACACGGCAACCGCCACCGTGTGGGTGAACGCACCGGCGCCACCCACGGGCACGATCCAGGCGTCGCCCGGCAGCGGCACCGTTCCCCTTTCGGCCACGGTCACGTGGGCGACCACGGGTGCGACCTCGGCTGTCGTCGCCGGCAACGGGCTGGCCAGTTCGGGCCTTTCCGGCTCGCAAAATGTGACGCTGACCTCCGCGGGAAGCTACACGTACACCCTTACGGCCGGGGGACCAGGCGGCCAGGTTACCCGGTCGGCGGCCCTCACGGCCAGCGAGCCGATGTACGCGCTGACGACGTACGCGAACGGAAATGGAAGCGTCACGCCTGGAGGCACGTATCCGGCCGGCTCCCTGGTGACCCTGACTGCAACTCCCGGGTCGAACGCGAGTTTTTCAGGCTGGACCGGCAGCCTGGGAGGGGCGTCGGATCCCCTGCTCGTGACCATGTCCGGCGCGATGAGTCTCGTGGCAAATTTCGTGTCGATGCAGCCGCAGACGATCACGTTCTCGACTCCCGCGAAAGCGGGCTACCCAAGCCCGGCCATCGCGCTGGCCGCTTCCGCCTCGTCGGGGCTCCCGGTCGGCTTCAGCCTGGTCAGCGGGCCCGCCACGCTGAGTGGAAACCAGCTGACCCTCACCGGCCCAGGGGCCGTGGTTGTCCAGGCCACGCAGGCGGGAAACAGCCTTTGGCTCCCCGCCGTGCCGGTGAACGCCAGCGTCCAGGTCAACCCGACCGCCGTGATCTCGCGGATCCGGTTCAATGCGACCGGCAGCGACGCCCATGTCCTGGGAGGAGGAGCCTCTTCCGGCAGCGCCTTCATTTGGACCGACTCAACCGGCATCCAGGCATCCCCATGGCCGTCCTTCGGAAGCGCACAGCCCGCGAGTACCGTCCAGCAGAACACCGCACTCCCCGCCGTCCCCGTGGCGCCGTGAACAAGGCGCGTGAACACCTGTTGGGCCCTCCCGCGTTGGGAGGTGAATCTGACCGCGTTGGGGGGGGTAGGGACGGGCGGCTCGCCCGTCCGGGCAAACCCTCGGGTCATTCAATAACCCCGGATGAATTGGGCCTATTCA
>CAZGOX010000161.1:0-6197 GCA_964527955.1 uncultured Opitutaceae bacterium
GTCTGGCTGCCGTCGGCGGTGCTCAGATTCGCAACATCGAGGGAAAAGACTCCGCCCGGGGCGCCGCCTGCGTCGAGTGTCGGGGCAGGGCCCCCGCTTGAGCCTCCCCCCGGCATCGTGATTGCAGCCACGGAAAAGGCACCGTTTTGCGCGCTTACCGACAAGGTGCCGGCGGCGCCGCCTCCCGTCGGGGCCGCAACGCTGACGTGGGCGCCCGCGGCCACCGTCACGCTGCCTTCATCCGACATCAGGCTGACGTGGCCGCCGTCCGAGTACGCGTTGACGTCATTGAAAACCTGGAGGATTCCTCCGGCATCGAGGGTCCCTGCGACCGACACCCCCCCATCAGCCGCCTTGGAACCGTCCGCATGGAGCGATATGGTTCCGCTCGGCAGATACAGTTCGCTTCCGGCCGCAATGACTACGCTCGATCCCTGCAGGGTGAGGCTTGCGCCCAGACCGCCGGCGGCCGCCACATTGGACTTGGCCTGCGCCGCTCCGACCGACAAGGCCCCCCCGGCAACCAGCGTCTGGCTGGCGCCCGCGGCTCCAGTGATCACCGGCGTGTCGATCGTCAATGTTCCCGGAGTTACAAGGCCCGGATTCGCGCCACCCGAGCCGAAAATGCTCACGCCGCCGGAAGCCTGCAAAACAAGACCGGAGTAGCCGGCAACCGTCAGTTGATTGTTCTTTGTCGACGTGCCCGGCTGGACAGCGCCGAGCTGGATCGTGCCGGAACCCGAGGCTCCATAGGCATTGAACGTCAAGATTCCCCCTGCGGTTGCCACGGGGTTTGCGGGGGCCGGGGCGGAAAGGCCATTGTCGAGCACGATATTCCGGGCGTTGAAGGTCACGTTGCTGCCATCTCCCAGTATCTCACCGGCATGCAACGCAAGGTTCACGAGCACCGGCTCTCCACCGGAATTCAAAGCCCCGATTTGACCGGTTCCGTAGGTGTCAATCGAGGAGTAGCTCAACAAGGACAGCGACGTCGCGGAGCCTTGCAGCGACGACAGCGCCCCGGCCCCGAGGACGAGGCCCGTGTTCGACTTCGGGAGGCTCGCCGCGCCGAGTTGAAGGCTGATCAGCCCCGTGTTGACGGCAATCGTGCTGCCTCCGATCGAAGCAGTGGGGTCTATCGCGGTGGCATAGGTCGAG
This sequence comes from uncultured Opitutaceae bacterium, assembly GCA_964527955.1. Taxonomy (GTDB): domain Bacteria; phylum Verrucomicrobiota; class Verrucomicrobiia; order Opitutales; family Opitutaceae; genus Palsa-1447. Next base: position 1,159 of record CAZGOX010000161.1, read on the forward strand.
TCGAGAGTGACGCTGCCCGGTCCTCCGTCGATTTGTGCGCCTGCCATGATGGTCAGGGTCGGGGCCGGCCCGGGAGAGTGTGACTCTGTTGCGTAAGGGTTGACCCCGACCCGGCTGCTTGGGGATAGCGGATTGCCGCTCACCCGGAGCATGACACCGTTGCCGCCGACAACGGTGCTGCCATTGGCGCCCAGCTGCCCGAAAAGGAGGGACTCGGGGGGCCCGGAAACGGCCGCCAAGCTTCCGATGTCGGCATTGGCACCGACAGTCAGACTCTGGTTTGCAACCAGGATGAGATCAGCGGCGGCCAACGGCGACTCCGCGTCGTTCATGACGTTGAGGCTCGGGGCGGTCACGGTGACCTCCGTCCCGGTCGACCCCGGGTCCTGCGTGCCGCCGATCAAAAGGCTTCCCGCCTGAAACCCGGTCAATTCGCTCGCGCCAAGATAGAGCGTGTCAACGGCTGAACCTGTCCCGGAGTCGTTGATCACAATCGCTTCGCCGAGGCCACCGCTGATGTCAACCAGGCCGTTCTGGCCGCCTGCCGCGGCTTGGCCGGCGAGCTTGCCCAAGATGAGCCCGTTGGTCGCCTCGATACTCAACTGGCCCGCATCGACCGGCAGGGACGCCGCGGTGGCGCCGGTTTGCGCGTTCTGCCCAAAAAAAGAATTGGCGGTAAAACTGGCGTAGGTCGCCCGCGCCTGGACAACAGAGCCCGAGGCGACGTCAAAGGCGGCGTACAGCGGTTGCGAGGGGGCGAACCCATTGAACGTGTACCCACCGGCAACAAAGGATCCATCGGGCTGAACCGTCGCCTGGCCCTGGGCAATTGCCGCACTTCCCTCAGGGGTGATCAGGTAGGCCCCCGGCAGGAGCGCATAGCGGGCGGGCAGGAGAGTGTAGTCCCGCGCGCCAAGTCCATTGTTCAAATTGATGAAGATCTGCTCGCCAACCGAAAGGCCGCCCTTGCCATTCGCCCCCACGCTCGTGTACCCGAGGTCGCCCGCCGCAAAGTTGGTGACGGTCGCCGTGCTCGGATCCGGATTGAAGCCGGCGTAGGGAGCGTATCCCGCCTGATACCCAGGGATCACGGCAAAGCTTGGGGACGAGGCGGACAGAATGTCGTTGGTCCCACCGTTGCCGGCCACAAACTCGTACGCGTACAGGTCTCCGCCCCCATTGGTGTTGATTGTCGCCCCGCTCACCACGTTCAAGGAACCCGCCGAAAGACTGATCAACTTGCCGGGCAGCCCGCCGCCCGTGATGTCCGCACCGGTCGGGGCGATCCATTCGGTGCCATTTACATTGAGACCGTAGGGAACAGGCAATGTCTGCCCGGTCGCCGCATCCACCACGAGGCCCGAGACCGACGTCGTGCCCCCGCTCGCCAGGGTCAATTGCTGCGAGATGGGAACCGCTGCGTTCGTGATTGGATCGATCGGGGCAGGGCCGTTGCCATTCCATCCGAGATTGATCGTCCCGATGGGTGCCTCCAGGTTGCCGCCCTGTTTGATCACGGAAGCGTAAACGCTGAGCGTGCCGCCTGCGGACAGCGGGGTCTGCGACGCCCCGGAGGCGACAAACTCCACCGAACCCGTGTGGGCCGCCGCTCCAGACTGGTCGCCAGCCATGTGGTAGTCGTAAGCCGCAATGGTGAATTCGGTCGCCGTTGGCGTGTAGACCTGCGCTGACGTGATTGCGAGATTGCCGGCGATGTCCACCGCGCCAAACCCGCGCACACTCCCCCCCGGAGCCGCGAGGTCGGCCTGCCCGATCTGCTGAAAGGACAGGTTGCCGACATCGATCAGGCCCGGAGCGGCGGCCGTCCCGGCGGAAACGGTCAGGGCCCCATTCCCGAAGGCAGGCGTGAAATAGAACGGCTGGCTTTCGCTCGTGAACGCGTTCGCCTGCTCCGATGCCAGGACCGGCGGAACGTAGGCCTGTCCCAGGGCGACGTAGGGGGCATTTAGATTGACGGCGTCGTCGGCCGTGATGACTCCGCTGGTTCCAACTGTCAGGCTTTCGCCGGCCGCGATGTTCACGGGCCCCGCGAATTGCACGGTTCCCGCCAGGGTGAGCGATGCGAACCCGCCGCTCGCAAATCCGTCATTGCCGGCGCCGGTCACGGAGAAGTATCCCATTCCAGCCAGGGCTTTCCCGTTCGCGCCGAGCACCTCGTGGCCGATCGCGGTCTGGTTTGCACTGTAAAAGGGCGCCGGGATCGTCGCGCCGGAGGCCACAACCGACAGGGTCGGGACCAAGGGCGTCAGGGCGTTGAACGCCCCGGACGAGATTGAGATGGTGCCCCCAACCGCGCTGGGGCCGCCCGCGGCCCCCTGCAGAGCCGCGTCGACGAACAGTTCCTGGCCACCGTTGAACGCGATGGTCCCTCCATTGCTTGCCACCACCGTAGGCGCAAAGGTCAGGCCGAGCGGACCCGTATTGAGCGACAGGGAGACAACGCCGCCGCTGAGGGCCGGCGCCAGGTTCAACAGGCCGCCTGGGTCCTTTGCATCGCTCCATCCGGACACGTCAAGCAGCGAGCCCGCCTCCGCCACGACATTGCCGGCCACCGAGATTGAGCCTCCAGGCAGCACGGACCCGGACTCGATGTAGCCAGGATTTCCGGGGACATTGCCGTAGGCATCCGGACCCAGCACGGTCACTCCGGCCGTCGAAAGGAGGCTGGCCGGCCCCAAGTCGACCGTCGGCACGGGACTGGACGAATTGGCAAAGAGCTTGGTGGAGTCCGATCCGCCGCTCACCGTGATCGTTCCGCCAGGCGCAATGACGGAGCCGAGCACGGCGACTGTCTGCCCCTTGAACGAAACCCCCTTCGCCGGGTTGGTTTGTGGATCGGTTTCAATTCTGGCCCCGGCGCCAACCACGAGGTCGCCGCGCGCCAGCACCGCGTCAAGCCCCTGTTGAGATGGGTTGGTGACGCCCAAGGCTCCAAAAGTCAGGTTGACCGGGGTGGTCTCGTAGGAAGGGGCGGCGATCACCTGGAAATCGAATGCCGCCCCATCCGGGACAATCTGAAGCTCCTGAACGCGCGGGTGGATCAGGGTGTCCGGCGCGATGGAAAGCGCCGTGAAAAACAGCCGGTTGCCGGCACTGTCCGTGAGCGGACTGCCGTCGGAATTGGTCTCGGCTCTCCCCAGCCCGTCAAGCGTAAAGGCATCGAAGCCGCCGGCGCTGAAAAAATCCGAAGAGATCTGCAGGGTCCCCGCGGGGACAGCCGACCCACTTCCACTGCCGACTTGGATCAAGGGCGCGACCATCGTCAGTGCACCTCCCTGCCCGTTGCCACCCGAGTACCCCTGCAGCGGTTTCAGTTCCGCGGCCAGGTTTGCCTGGCCGCCGGCGTCAAAGGCCAGGCCACCGCCATAGATTGAACTTATGGAGGGATCCTCACCCGTCTTGAGGGTGATGGATCCGGCGGCGCCATAGGCGACCTTGCCTGTCGCGGCGATAACGGCCCCCCCGCTCACATCCACGGTGGTGGCGGGATCAAGCATCACATTCGATCCGATGATGGAGATCGATCCCCCTGTCGTGACAAGGGGCTCCACGCCACTCGCCGCCGACCCTCCCAGCTGGTCGACAACCAACCCAGCCGTGCTCAACGATCCGCCCGCCTCCAGAGTGAAATTACCCCGCCCGGGGTCGTACGCCGGGGTGCCGAGCGTTGCCACATTGTACGTCGAACTGTCCGAGAAATCATGGGCCACAAAGTTCAGCGCTCCCCCCGGCGCGACGACCCCGCCCTCAATAACAATATTCCCAGCATGGAAGCTGATCGTCCCCCCCGGCGCCGTCCTAAGGGCGACGTTGCCGGAGTCGGAGGGATTCGCCCCCACGGTAATCGAGCCGAATTCCGTGGCAGGCAGTCCGGTGACGAGGTCCGTTGGCACGATGAGCTTTCCTGAGCTGTCGAGCTGGTTGTTGTCCGCGCCATCGTCGATGGCCAGATTGCCAAATCCGCCGTAGTACCCGCCGTTCTCCGCGGCGCCCGGGTTAACAAGGTCCGGCGAAAGGACCAGGGACCTTGAGTCGCCCGACGGCGCGGTCGCGGTGGATCCGATGAAGATGTCGGGAGGCGCCGGCGAATACGTGAGGAACGAGTCTGACTCGCCTTGCACGGCATACTGCTTCTCGAACGCCAGGGACAACGCCGAGGACATGGGCAGGTTGTTGATCTCCCAGATCTGGGGGGCGATCCCGCTGGAGCCGGCAGCCTGCAAATCCTGCAGCGACGCCGAGCCATAGGGGATGAACGGGTTACTCTGACGTACACCGGGGTAGGTCTTGCCAACGAGGTTGCCCGTCAGCGTGGCGGCCGGCGCCGCGATGGCGAGCGTGCCACCTCCACCGCCTTGGGTGTAGCCGGGGTCGTAGTTGCTCAAGGGCACCGGATCCGTGGTCGACAAGGTGATGTTCCATTTCGAATCCGTGCTTGTCGTGGATCCGGTATAGATCCCCTCGTAGGCGACGTTCGGGGTTGCCTGCGAGACGTCCACGATCTGGCCGGTGGTGGTGACCAACTTCGTGGTCTGCACCGTGCCTCCCTGGTAGTCGATCCACCCGCCGGAGACATCGACCGTGGAACCGGGTTGAAGGGCCACCGCCCCGCCGGCGCTGAGCGACACCGTCCCACCATTCACGGTCAACTCCCCCGCCGTGTACTGGGCCAGGGAAATATACCCGGTGGTATCGGCCAAGGGGGTCCCAACCCAAGGGACGCCGTCATAGGTTCCGTTGTCCCGAATATCGACGTAGATCGTCTGGCCGCGCAAGGGACCGTTTCTCTGCAAGGGAGAATTCGCCAACTGCGGACCGAGAAGTTGGACGGCGACGATGTTCTGGGCCACCGAAGCGCTCACATCCTCGGATCCGGCGACATCAATCACCGCCCCGGAGCCAACTGTGATGTCGCCTCCGTCGTAGATGAATTGCGCCCGGGTGCCGATCGAGGGAAGCCCCGTGCCTGCATTGATCCCCCCGTTGACGAACTGCCAGCTTCCCGCCTGCACCGTCAC